>DASTBC010000017.1 GCA_035712245.1 Candidatus Eisenbacteria bacterium | reverse complement strand
CGCCCTCCTCGCGAAGGGGATCGCCGCGCGGAAGATCTACTGGGGGCTCCTGACCGACGCGGATCCCTCGCTCCAGTTCCGCCGCGGGGACATGTACGACGTGAACCGCTGGGCGATCCTGCGCTCGTTCCTCAACGTGGTGTGGTCCATCCCGGGCTATTTCTTCCGGCGCGTGAAGAGCGGGCAGCGGCCCTCGCCGTTCGACTTCATGCACTACATCGAGTCGCGGCTCCCGGCCGGGGTCTTCGCGCTCGACAAGTTCCAGGAGTTCTTCACCCGGGTGCTCGAGGCGCACGGCCGCACGGCGGACTTCTCCGATCTCGAGAAGGAGCTCTACATCCCGGCGACGGATCTCGACCTCGGGACGCGTCGCATCTTCTCGAACGCGGACGGGGACACGGTCTCGATCGCGCAATGCGTCGCGGCCTCGTCGGCGATCCCGATCCTCTTCCGCCCGGTGCGGGTCAACGGACGCGACTACATCGACGGCTCGACGGGAAAGGTCGCGCACATCGACGTGGCGGTGCGCGCGGGGGCGTCGACCATCCTCATCATCAATCCGCTCGTCAACATCTCGAACGACCGCCAGAGCGTGTGCCTGCCGCGGGGCGACGGGAAGTGCGCCACGATCCGGGAGAAGGGCGCCTCCTTCATCCAGGACCAGGCGTCCCGGATCGAGACGCGGGTCCGGCTGGACGGCGAGATCCGGCGGTGCCAGGTGGAGTATCCGGGCGTCAAGCTCTACCGGATCGAGCCCTCGTCGAGCGAGCCGATGATGTTCCTCCACCACACGATGAGCTATGCGGAGCGGGAGCAGATCCTGCGTTACGGTTATTCTTCCATGACGTCCATCCTGAGGCGGCGGCGCGCCGTCATCGAGGAGCTGATGCAGTTCCACGGCTTGAACCCGCCGGACGAGGTCACCGCGGGGGGCTGACCCCCTCGGCCGCGCCGTCCGCGTTCTGCCCACTCCGGATCTTCGAGGCGAGACCCATGACGTTGAGCCAGGTCGAGGCGCGGCTCCGGCGCGGAGAGATCATCCTGCTCGACGGCGCGATGGGGACCGAGCTGGAACGCCTTGGCGTTCCGACGGCGCTTCCTCTGTGGAGCGCCCAGGCCGTGCTCGACGCGCCGGAACGGGTGCGCGAGGTGCACGAGGCGTACGCGGAGGCCGGAGCGGACGTCCTGACCGCCGCCACGTTCCGCACCACGCCGCGCTCGGTCGCCAAGGCCGGGTTGAAGGGTGATCCTGCCGCGGAGGCCGAGGAACTGACGGCCCGCGCCGTGACGCTCGCGCGCGAGGCGCGGACACGCGCGGCGTCGGGCCGGGATGTGGCGATCGCGGGAGCGCTCGCGCCGCTCGAGGACTGCTACCGGCACGAGCTGGTTCCCGATGATGCTGCTCTGGAGCGGGAGCACCACGACCAGGCCGCGCGCCTCGCGCGGGCCGGCGCCGACCTCATCCTGATCGAGACGATGGGCACGATCCGCGAGGCCGTCGCCGCCTCGCGCGCCGCGCTCGCGACCGGACTCCCGGTCCTCACGAGCTTCATGGCGAGGAGCGCGTCCGAGATCGGAGGCGGGGAGTCGCTCGCGGCCGGCGTGGCCGCCGTGGTCGCGCTCGACGTGGACGCGGTGCTCGTGAACTGCGTTCCCGCCACGATCGCGACGGGATGCCTCGAAGTGATGTCGCGGATCACGCGCTCCCCGATCGGCTGCTACCCCAACGCGGGCTCGCCGGACCTGGGTCGCGGAACCTGGTGCTTCGATCCGGAGATGACGCCGGAGCGATTCGCGGAGCACGCGGCCGCGTGGGTCGGATTGGGGGCGCAGATCGTCGGCGGATGCTGCGGCACCGGTCCCGCGCACATCCGCGCGCTTCGCGCCGCGCTTCCTCCGGTGCTGGTCGAGTGAATCACCTCGAGCGAGCCGCCTTCGCCGCGTGACACCGCCCCTTCGTCCGGCCGCGAGCCTGATCGCCGTCCATCGTGGTTCCGAGCGGCTCCTCTGGGTGCGGCGTTCCGAGGCGAACCCCTTTCTCGGAGGGTTCCACTCCTTCCCCGGAGGACGCCACTCCGGGGAAGACGGCCCGCTGAACGAAGACACCGACTCGCGCCCGCATCTCGTGACGATGGCGCGCTGCGCGGCGCGCGAGATGTTCGAGGAGACGGGGCTTCTCGTCGGGTTCATGGGGACTCCGCCGCCCCGTGCGGAGCAGGAGCGCGTGCGCCGCGAAGTGCTCGGCGGCGCGCCCTTCTGGATCGCGGTGGAGTCGTGGGGTCTCACGTTCGAGCCCGGGACGCTCATCCCGTGCGGCCGCTGGATCACGCCCCACTTCAGCCGCGCCCGCTTCAACACCAACTTCTTTCTGTATGAGGCGGAGACGATGGAGCCGCCCGACGTCTGGCCCGGCGAGCTGGAATCCGGCGCCTGGGTGGATCCGAAGGAGGCGCTCCGGCTCTGGGAAGAAGACCGGATCGTGCTCGCGATGCCGACCCTTCACACGATCCAGGTCCTCGCCGCCGGGATGCACGGCCTTCCGGAACGGCTCCACGAGATCCCGGAAGCGAACGGCATCCCGTCGCGGTGCGTCCACGTGCGGCCCGCGATCACCATGATTCCGCTCCGGAGCGAGACCATCCCGCCCGCGACCCACACGAACGCCGTGGTGGTCGGAGACGGCGACATCGTGATCGTGGATCCGGGGACGCCCGATCACGACGAGCTGGCGGGTCTGGACCGCGTCGTGGAGGAGGCGCTCCAGCCCGGCGGGCGCGTGCTCGCCGTCTTGCTGACCCATCGCCATCGGGATCACGTCTCGGGCGTGGAGGTCGTGCGGGATCGGTATCGAGCGCCGGTCTGGGCACATCACTTGGTCGGAGATCGGGTCTGGCTGGACCGCGAGCTCCACGAAGGCGAGGTCATCGAGCTTCCCGGCCGTCATCCGCGCCGCCTTCGCGTGCTCGAGACGCCGGGACATTCCCGGTCCCATCTCGCATTCCACGAGGAGACGTCGGGCACGCTGATCGCCGGGGATCTCGTGTCGGGTCTCGGGACCGTCGTGATCGATCCGCCCGAGGGCAATCTTCGCGACTACCTCTCCTCCTTGGAACGCATGCGTTCGCTCGGCCTGCGCACGCTCGTCCCTGGACACGGACCTCCCAACCGGAGCGTGGACGCCACGCTGGAGGCGCTGATCCGCCACCGCCAGATGCGCGAGAGCCGCGTGCTTCGCGCGCTCGAAGGAGGACCCATCGCGGAAGAGGCCCTCCGCGACGAGGTCTACTCGGACACGCCCGGCGCGGACCCGGCGCTCGCGCTCCGGACGCTGCGCGCGCACCTCGAGAAGCTCGAGGCGGAGGGTCGAACGCGCCGCGTACAGGACGGCAGGATCGAGCTCGTCGGGAGCCCGCACGCATGAGCTCCCGTCCCGAACCGGTCCGCCCCCGGCTCGGTTCCGCGAGCCTCGTCGATCCCTTTCGCCTCGTCGCCTTCGACATGGATGGCGTGCTGGTGGACTCCTTCACGTGCTGGTGGATGCTCCTGAACGACGCACTCGCCTCTCGCGGCGACTCTCCTCTCACGCGCGAGGAATTTCAGGCGACATGGGGTCAGGATGTCGAAGCCGACCGGCGCCGTTTCTTCCCGGATTGGCCGATCGAGCACCTGACGCGGTACTACGAGGAGCGGTTTCCCGAGTACATGAAGCACGTAGAGACGGAGTCGGACGCGGCGGGGGTACTCGACCGGCTGCGCGATGAGGGGAAGCTGCTCGCCGTGGCAACCAACTCGCCGGTGAAGATCGCGACGACCCTGCTCACCCACGCCGGCCTCGCGGCCAGGTTGGATCGGATCGTGGGCGTC
>DASTBC010000016.1 GCA_035712245.1 Candidatus Eisenbacteria bacterium | reverse complement strand
CCCGTGCCGTCGCTCGCTCGACGAACAGACGGACGGCTCCGAATCGGAGCGCCTCGCCGGGGGATCGAGCTTCGCCCGCGGCGGGGACCGAGAGGGTGGGCACGGGCCAGACGCGCTCGCCGGGAACGTTCAGGCTCTCGCGGCTCGTCGCGAGAAGGCTGACCCCGGGAGCGCTCTGGAGAAGGGTCTCGATCACGGCCGCCGCGCCCGCCAGCACGTGCTCGCAATTGTCGAGGACCAGGAGCAAGGTTCGCTGGGACAGGTGCGCGGAGAGCTGCTCGAGCACCTCGCCCTCGTTCGTCTCGTGCAGTCCGATCAAGTCGGCGAGCGTCGACGCGATCCGCCCCGCGTCCTCGAGGGACGCGAGGGAGGCCTGCCACGCACCGTCGCGGTAGCGGGAGAGGCATCGTCGCGCCAGCTCGATCGAGAGCCGGGTCTTCCCGGATCCTCCCGCGCCGGTCAGGGTGACGAGCCGGTGCGCGGCCAGGAGATCATCCAGCTCCTGGAGCTCGCGCTCGCGTCCCACGAACGTCGTGGTCGCAGTCGGCAGGTTGTGGACGGGCGTCGTGGGCGTCCCGGCGCGCTCCCCGAGGCCCCGAAGCTCGCGGAGCACCTCCGACATCGACCCATAACGGCGCGCGGGATCCTTCTCGAGGCACGTGCGGATCAGACGCTCCAGTCCCTCCGATACCCGGGCCCGGTCGAGCGGCGGCGGACTCGCATGGAGGATCGAGGCGATGGTCTCGACCAGGTTCGAGCCGGGGAAGGGAATGCGTCCCGAAGCGAGCTGGTAGAGCACCACGCCGAGGCTGAAAATGTCCGAGCGGGGATCCACGGTACGCCCGAGCGCCTGCTCCGGGCTCATGTACGCCACCGTGCCGATCATCTCGCCCGGTCCCGTGAGCGCGACCGGCGCGGTCTCGTCGCTCGCGGCGACCACGCGCGAGGCGATCCCGAAGTCCACGATCTTGACCCGCCCCCTCGCGTCCAGCATGAGGTTGGACGGCTTGAGATCGCGGTGCACGAGCCCGCGCCGGTGCGCGTCCTCCAGCGCGTCCGCGGCCTGGATCGCGATCTCGACGACGTCGGGCTCGGGAAGGGGACCCGCCGCCAGCCGGTCGGCGAGGGTCGCGCCCTCGATCAGCTCCATGGCGATGTAGACGCACCCGGATTCGTCCTCGCCGGTGTCGTACACGGCGCAGACGTTCGGGTGCGTGAGCATCGCGGCCGCGCGGGCCTCGCGGAGGAACCGCTCGCGGCGCACCGGGTCCCCGCACACGTCCATGGGGAGCACCTTGAGCGCGACGCGGCGCGCGAGTCGCGTGTCGTCCGCCAGGAACACCTCGCCCATGCCGCCCGTGCCGAGCCTCCGGACGACGCGGTATCGCGGGCTCGCGGGATGGTCCGGCGCGGTCACGGCTCCGCCTTCCAGCCGAGCTTCCGCATCTTCTTGTAGAGGTGGCTCCGCTCGAGCCCGAGCCGCGACGCGGCCTGCGTGACGTTTCCGCCGCAGGCGTCGAGCGCGGCTTCGATCTGCGCGCGCTCGAAGCGCTGGACGAGATCCCCGAGCCGAAGGCCGTTCGCGGCATCGGGCGCGCGGTCCTCGCGAGGCAGAACCGCGCGCACGTGCTCGGGACCGATCGATCCCGAGGGGGTCATGATGAGGAGCCGCTCCACGAGATTCCGGAGCTCGCGAACGTTCCCCGGAAAGGGATGGCGGGAGAGGAGCCGCAGCGCTTCGACCGTGAAGCGCTTCGGCCGTCCTCCGCTCTCGCCCGCGAGGCTCGCCGCGAAGTGCTCGACGAGGAGCGGGATGTCCTCCGCTCGCTCGCGGAGCGGCGGCGTGGCGATGGGCACCACCGCCAGCCGGAAGTACAGGTCCTCCCGGAAGGGATCGTTCCGCGTCCGGTCGATGAGGCTCCGGTTCGTCGCCGCGATCACGCGCACGTCCACGCGGATCGTGCGGTTGCCGCCGACGCGCTGGAACTCGCCCTCCTGGAGCACGCGGAGGAGCTTCGTCTGCGCGCGCGGGCTCAGGTCGCCGACCTCGTCCAGGAAGAGCGTCCCGCCGTGAGCCTCCTCGAACCTGCCGCGTCGCGCCTGCGTGGCGCCCGTGAACGCCCCTCGCTCGTGTCCGAAGAGCTCGGACTCGATCAGCTCTTCCGGGATGGCCGAGCAGTTCACGGCAACGAAGGGGCGGCCCCGTCTCGGGCTCGCGTCGTGGAGCGCGCGCGCGACGAGCTCCTTGCCGGTCCCGTGCTCGCCCTGGATCAGCACCCGCGCGCCGCTCGGTCCCGCGAGGGCGATCTCCTCGAGGAGCCGCCGCACCGCCGGCGCGTCTCCGACGATCGAGCGTGACCACGAGGCGCGCAGGCGGCGATTCTCCGCCTCGAGCGCGGCCGCCCGCCCCGCGTTCCGGAGCAGCACGAGGAGGCGCTCCAGCGACACCGGTTTCTCGAGGAAGTCGTACGCGCCGAGCCGCGTCGCGCGAACCGCCGCGTCGATCGTGGCATGTCCCGACATCATGAGGACCTCGGTTTCGGGAGCCTGCGCGCGGATCTCCTCGAGGAGATCGAGTCCGCTCCCATCCGGGAGCCACACGTCGAGAAGGACGAAGTCGTACGTCTCGCGAAGCGCCGCCCGCGCCTCGCCCAGGGAAGCGGCGCCGTCCACATCGTAGCCCTCGCGGCCGAGCGCGCCCTCGAGGCTCTTCCGGATGTTGGGCTCGTCGTCGACGATCAGGAGGGAGGGCACGGGGGCGCCTCCGGCTCGGTGGGAAACGAGAGATGGAACGTGGTGCCGAGACCCGGCACCGACTCCACGTCGATCGTGCCGCGATGGTCGTGCACGATCCGCTGCACGACCGTGAGCCCGAGGCCGCTCCCCGCGGGTTTCGTGGTGAATCCCGGCGTGAAGAGCCGCGCTCGCTGCTCCGCGGCGAGCCCGGGCCCCGTGTCCGAGACCGAGAGCGTGACGAGGCCGTTCGCGCGCGCGGCGGAGACGGACACGGTGGCGCCGCCGCCCGCCTCGAAGCCGTTCCGGAGCAGGTTCACCAGCGCCTGGCGAACCTGATCCGGGTCGGCGGAGAAGACGAGATCGGACCCGGCGGGGTCGAACCGCAAGCGGCCCGCCTCCGTCTCGCGTCCGTACAGCGTCCGGAGATCGCCCCAGAGGTCGGCCACCTTCACGGGCGCCAGCCGGGGCTCGGGAAGCCGGGCGAAGTCGGAGAACTCGCGCAGGAGGCGCTCGAGCGCGTGGATCTCCTCGGAGATCGTGCGCACCGATTGATCCAGGATCTCCGGGAAGTCCTCGCGCTTGGCGTCGTAGCTCCGCTTCAGGTCCGCGACGGAGACGGCGATCGGCGTGAGCGGGTTCTTGACCTCGTGCGCCACGGCGCGCGCCATCTGGCTCCACGCCGCCTGACGCTCGCTCGTCACGAGTCGCTCGCGGTACGTCGTGAGGTCCTGCCGCATCCGCTCGAGCGCGTCCACGAGGGACTCGAGCTCCCGGACGCTCTCCATCCGGAGGGGCTCGTCCCACTCGCCCTGCGCCATCCGCCGCGAGAACGCGGAGAGCCGCTCGACGGGTCCCGAGATCTGGGAAGAGCCGAGCGTGCCGAGCAGGACCGCGAGCACGAGCCCCGCGGCTCCCGTCACGACCGCGGTCACGCGGAGCGCCGCGATGGCGCCGTCCATGGCGGAGGTCGACACCATCGCGGTGATCCTCGCCGCGCGCGGCCCTTCCGCGCCGAGCGGCGCGCTCTTCGCGAGGAACGAGCTCCTCCCGACGCGCACGCGGGCGACGCCGGACGTCACGAGAGCGGAGTCCGCCATGGATTCCGCCGCGGCTTCCACGGTCGAGGCGAGGACCGCGCCGTCGCCGTCGCGGAGCGTGAGGTCGACCCCGCCCGCGCGCTTCCAGGCGGCGAGGAGGGTCGAGTCCACCGCGAGCCCGCCCACCACGGAGCCCACGGGCCGTCCCTCGTACACGATCGGCGCCCCCCGCGAGATCGAGATGCCGCGAGATCCGACGTCCGTGGAGAAGTCGCCCGCGACCTGGACGCCGTCCGGCCCGTGCACGGCCAGGAAGTCGAGCCCGAGCAAGACGCGCCGTTCCGCCGCGTGCTCGGCGAGGTCCCGCCCGCCGCCCTGGCGGACGAGATAGAGCCGTTTCAATGTCGGGTCGTTGCCCAGGATCCGGACCTGCCGCGCGATCCGGTCTCCGTCGGCTCGAAGACGTCCCTGCAGGGCGTCGAGGGACGCGGAGAGCCGCTCCTCGGACTGCGCGCGCACCATGCTCTCGAGCTTGCCCGAGAGCACGAGGGTCGCGAGCGCGAGCGGGATCAGCGCGACCAGCGCGGAGCCGACGATGATGCGGGAGCGGAGGGACCTCATCGTCCGCCCTGCTTCGAAGAACAGGTGAAGAGGCGAACCAGCGCGTCCGGCCCGAGCGCGTGCAGATAGGGCCGCAGCCGCGGCGCCGAGAGAACGGGGCATCGGATCTCGAACGCGCACGCGCCGGGTGCGGAGTCGGCGGGAGAGCCGGCCGACCCCGAGCCCTCGCCGGAGAACGCGGCCGGATACGGACGCTGCACTCGATTCATGCGCACCACGAGCGTGGCGCCGGGCTTTGCCGGAAGCCCTTGGTTCAACCGGCGCTCCAGCGGCTGCCAGCCCGGGATCGCCCGATTCACGTCGAACTTGATGTGGGGCGCCGTGGCGACCGGTACCGAATCGGACGTCGCGGAGGAGAGATCGGAACCGCACTCGGCGAGATCGCCGCGGAAGAGATCGTCATTCATGGCCCGGAGGGCCTGCGCGGCCGATCTCCTCCAGACGATCCCTTCCGCGTCGGTCCCTGGTGGAGCCTCGACCGTGAGGCTGCCGCCCTCGAGCGATCCGGCGGGGTCGTCCTTCCAGGACGTGTGCGCGCGGATGTGCGGGGACGGCTCCCCCGGCCAGAACACGGCGACATCGAGATCGCCGCGCTCCAGGGCGATCTCCTCGTCGGCGGAGACGTCATACAGCCGGACGAGAATCGTGTCGGGCCATGAGCCGGCGGGTACGCCGGCGGCTCGGACGAAACGGTAGGAACGGTCGCTCAACGCGTCGACGCGATAGAGGTCACCCGAAGCACCCGCTCGAGGCACGATGCGCGCGCAGTCGAACAGCAGGTTCGGGCGACCCGGTGACGGATATCCGATACGGAGGAGCGGCATCGCGCGAAGGCTCGGGGGCTCCGCGAAGATCTTCACCCTGGAGAGGGAGCGGGCCTTGGCCAGAGATCCGGAGATCACGCGCACCGAGATCAGCTGGTCCTCGTGCGCGACCACGACCTCACCGCGCGCGATCGTCGTTCCGTCCTCCTCGAACGTCAGGGCCGTGCCGGGCTCGACGGCGGCGGAGTCGGCCAGGACCACGTACGCGCGGTCCGCGCGCGCCCAGAGCACGGTGGCGTTCCATGGCTCGGGGGACGCGCGGAGCGTGGATGCCCCGGCGATCCCCGAGAGGATCGCGGCCACCACGGCGATTCGATGGAGCGACATGGATGAGTTATCGGTTGAAGGCCGGCGTCCCCCGAGCGTCACGATGGGGGGCTCACGTCGTGTCCAGGATGCCACACCCCGCTGCTGTCCCGTAATACACCGACAGTTCACGATTTCCACAGCTTGAAGGACGCGAGGTGGCGTGTCAAGTTTGACACGAAACAGTCCCACGAGAGGGGGCTGCTATGCGTTAAACCATTGTAGATAAAGTGACTAACATCGTGGTACGCACCTTGATAGGTCACTCGGGTCGTGCGCGGCACACTGCCGACGCGCGATCCTGGCGGCCGAACGGCCCTCCCAGGCGGGGTGACGCGGGCTCCGGCTCCCGCGCACACCCGTGCTCAAACCGGAGGGAGAACTTCGATGAGTGCTCGGATCATGCTCGTGGGATTCACCGTGGTCGCCTTCATGGCGGTCGGCTGCGGCCAGAAGCGGGAGGGGCAGGTCACCTCGGGGACCGCCGAGACGCCCGGGTCCGGACCGGTCGCGCTCGCGGGACACAGCCCGCAGGAGCAGGCCACCCTGACGGAGACCGGAACGCGTCTCGAATCCGCACAGTCGGGCGAGGCCCCGCGGGACGCCGCCATCGACGCGGCCGTCGCCGAGTCGCTCCCGCCCGAGATCGACGCCACGGTGTCGGAGGAGCCCGTGCTACCGGGATCCGTCATCGAGATCTCGGCGGTCGGATCCTCGGACGTGACGGAGATGACCGTCACCGACTCGCGCGGCAAGACCTATCCGATGACACGGATCGAGGAGACGGGCGCCTGGCGGGTCTTCTACCGGATGCCCATGAAGGTCGACCGAGATCGCGTGGCGCTCTCGGTGACCGGGAGGAACGGCGTGAATCAGTGGAAGCGCGTGTGGGTGTTCCCGAAGGTGATGCGTGAAGAGGCCACCGCGGATTCGAGCGGGTGCTGATTCCAGCGGCCGGATCGAGACTCAACCCCAAGGAACGACGCCCCCGCGGGATCGAATCCCGCGGGGCGCTTCGTTCGCCCCCGGAGTGCCCTCGGTTCGTGATACCATGACGTCCTCCAGCACGCCGCTCCATGTGCCGATGGATCGGCATGGCTGGGCGCGTCCACGGTCCGTTCGCGGTCCCACGCCATTCACTCTGACGAAAGGGTTCCTGTTGGCCCTCTATGCTGTGCTGGCCGGCTTCCTGATGGGCATTGTCCAAGGGAGCTTCTTCGAATGGGCGTTCCACCGATACTGGCTGCATCGCCCGTGGCTCCCCAAGGACTGCTTCACCACCCACACGCTGATCCACCATCAGCTCTGCAAGTTCGACGACACCTTCCACGTGACCCATGAGGAGCAGCACGAGGCGCTCCACTTCGCGTGGTGGGGAGGACCGACGCTGATCGCGATCGGCCTGTTTCCGTGGGTCCTCCTCGCCTGGGGGCTCCACGCGAGCGGTCTCGCGATCCCCTACCTGCCGTTCCTCGTCTCGTTCGGCACGGCGTCGATCCTCTACTACATCGGCTACGAGGGGTTTCACTACCTCATGCACAAGCCGATGCTTCCGTTCATCGAGCGCTCGCGAGCCTTCCAGTTCCTGAAGCGTCACCACCGGATCCATCACGTCCACATGAACCGGAACCTGAACGTCCTGGTCCCTCTCGCGGATCTGGTCCTCGGGACGCTCGTGACGGAGATGCCGGTCGCTCGGCCGACGCCCGCGTCGGCGCAGGCCATCGCGAGGAGGCACAGCAAGCGCCCTCGAGACTGAAACGCGAGGGCAGCAGCACCCCCTTTACCGCATCAGCCCTGCCACCACCTCCGGCAGCCGCACCGAAGCGGGGCCGTGGACGAGCTCGTCGAATGCCTCGGAGTTTCCCGGCTCCTCCGGTCCGATGTAGACCGTCCGGGCGCCTTTCGAGGCGGCGACCTCGACGAAGCCCGCGGCGGGATAGACCACACCCGACGTCCCGACCACAAGGCACAGATCGCACGCGAGGAGCGCCGCCTCGATCCGCTCGAGCTCGAAGGGCACTTCCCCGAACCAGCAAATGTGCGGCCGTACGAGCGATCCGCACCTAGGACACGTGGGAAGGGAGTCCCGCTCGAGATAGACCCGGTCGTCGTCGAAGGGCTCCAGGGTGCATCGAGGCTGCGAGCACCGGCTCTGGAAGAGCCTGCCGTGCATGTGCGCCACCCGCCGCGAACCGGCGCGCTCGTGCAGGTGGTCGACGTTCTGCGTGCAGAGGAACATCCGCTCGCCGAGCGCGGCCTCGAGCTCGGCAAGCGCGCGGTGTCCCGCGTGCGGCTCCTTGTCCCTCGCGCCGGCTCGCCGCTCCGAGTAGAACCGCCACACGAGCAGGGGATCCCGCTCGAACGCGCGCGGGCTCGCGACCTCCTCGATACGCCAGCCGTTCCAGAGGCCGTTCACGCCGCGGAAGGTGGGGATGCCGCTCTCGGCGCTGATGCCGGCGCCGGTCAGCACGAAGACGCGCGGCCCCGCCGCGCTCCCGGATCGAGTGGCCACGCCGGCAGTCTACCTCAGGGCGGCACGGGGTTTGCGCTTCCAGGGCCGGGCACACCGACGAGGAACCGACACCGGCGCGAAACCCAAGGCCAGTCAAGCGGGAGGGACCCTTGAGAGCACTCACGGTTTTCGCACTGGCGCTCGCGATCTGCGCGTTCGCCGTGCAGGATGCAATGGCGGAGTCGAACATGGGGCTGAAGGCGCTCGGCGTGAACGCCGGCCTCGTGAGCCCCGAGGACATCGACGAGACGCTCGGATTCGGCGTGTTCGCCGACTGGGGGAACTTCTCGCCCCAGTGGGCGCTCGGCACGAACATCGATTACTGGTCCAAGTCCGAGGACATGGGCGATTTCGGCTTCGGATCCGTCGAGGCGTCCATCCGGGACATCTCGGTCACCACGCGGGCCAAGTACCTGTTCGCGGTCTCCTCGCCCAAGTTCCAGCCGTTCGTGGGTGGTGGACTGGGACTTCACTTCCTCCGCGCCGAGGTCACGTTCCCCGAGGATCCGTTCTTCCCCGAGGAGACGGTCTCGGATACGCAGACGGAGTTGGGCATCGATCTCGGTGGCGGGTTCCGCACGCCGATCGGCGCGAACACCGAGCTGGCCGGGGATCTCTGGTACAGCATCGTCGAAGACTTCAGCCAGCTCTCGCTGAAGGTAGGCGTCGCGTTCCGGATGTAGGCGCCGGACGAGCTACCGGATCACGGCGGCCTCGCAGACACGCGGGGCCGCCTTCTCTTTTGGGGGATCCGTTCCTAGGGTTTCCTCTTCGTGTGGTCCAGCACGCGCTTTCGGACGCGGATCGCGTCGGGAGTCACCTCGACCAGCTCGTCGTCGTTGATCCACTCGATCGCCGACTCGATGGTGAGCTCCCGGGGCGGCTGGAGCTTCACCGCGATGTCCGCCGTGGACGCGCGCATGTTGGTGAGGTGCTTTCGCCGGCACGCCTGGACGATCAGGTCTCCGTCCTTCACCTGCTCGCCGACGACCTGACCCGCGTAGACCTTCTCCATGGGCTTGACGAAGAAGAGCCCGCGGTCACCGAGCTGGTCGAGCGCGTAGGCCGTCACGTCCCCAGGCTCCTTCGCGATCATCGCGCCGCGCTTCCGGTTGGGAAGGGCGCCCTTGTGGGGGCCGTAGCGGTCGAAGAGGTGATTGAGGAGTCCCGTCCCCTTCGTGAGCGTGAGGAACTCGGTACGGAACCCGAGGAGCCCGCGTGAGGGAATCGTGAACTCCATTCGGGAGCGGTCGCCATGGCGTCCCATGTGCTGGAGCTCGCCGCGACGCTCGCCCACGGCGGCGATCACGGCTCCGGTGAACTCCTCCCCGCAGTCCACGACCAGCTCCTCGTAGGGCTCCTCGACGGACCCGTCCGCGTTCCGGTGCAGGATCACCTGGGGGCGGCCGAGCGCGAACTCGAAGCCCTCGCGGCGCATCGTCTCGGCCAGGATCGCGAGCGACAGCTCGCCACGTCCCAGCACCAGGAACGAGTCGGCGTCGGTCCGCTCCATGCGGAGCCCGACGTTCCGCTCCAGCTCCTTCTCGAGCCGCTCGAGGATGTGCCGGCTCGTGAGGTACTTGCCCGAGAGCCCCGCCATGGGGGAGTCGTTGACGCGCCACTCCATCGAGAGCGTGGGATCGTCGACGCGAATTCCATCGAGCGGGCTCGGGTCCGCCAGATCCAGGATGGTCTGGCCGATCTCGATCTTGGGGAAGCCGGAGAGCACGACGATGTCGCCCGCCGCCGCCTCCGTGACCTCGACCCGCTGGATGCCCTCGAACAGATAGATCTTCCCGATCCGACCCCGCTCCGTCGCGGACCCGTCCGGGCGCATCGCGGCGAGCTCGGTGGCGCGCGTGATGCGGCCGGAATGGATTCTTCCCACCGCGAGCCGTCCCAGGTAGTCGGAGTAGTCGATGTTCGCGACGATCAGCTTGAAGGGCGTGTCGCCGACCTTCGGGGCGGGGACGTGCTCGAGGATCGCGTCGAGGAGCGGCGTGAGGTCGCCTCCGGTGGCGGCGGGGTCGCTCGACGCGAAACCGATCCGGCCGGAGCCGTAGAGGACGGGGAAGTCGAGATGGTCGTCGTGCGTCGCGAGCGAGAGGAAGAGGTCGTGGATCTCCTCCTCCACCTCGAGCGGCCGCGCGTCGCTCCGGTCGATCTTGTTGATGAGCACGATGGGGCACTTGCCCCCTTCGAGCGCCTTCTTCAGCACGAACCGAGTCTGGGGGAGCGGTCCCTCCGCCGCGTCCACGAGGAGGAGCACGCCTTCGACCATGGAGAGGATCCGCTCCACCTCGGACCCGAAGTCCCGGTGCCCCGGCGTGTCCACGATGTTGATGATCGTGTCCTTGTATCGGACGGCCGTGTTCTTCGCGAGGATCGTGATACCGCGCTCGCGCTCCAGCTCGCCCGAGTCCATGACGCACTCCTCGACGTGCTGGCCCACGCGGAAGGTTCCGCACTGGCGGAGGAGCGCGTCCACGAGCGTGGTCTTGCCGTGGTCGACGTGCGCCACGATGGCGAGCGCGCGACGATCGTCGCGAATGCTGTCGGGGGACATAAGCGAACGAGGATATCACAGACGCTCCGGTCGTGGTGGCCCGAACCCGGCTACGGGCCCGGGCACGACCGATGCATCCTGAATTGGCTGGGGTCAGTTCGCCTGCTCGCAGGCGGGGAAGGAGGTCGATTCCCATGAAACGATGGATTCCATGGATCCTGGGCCTTGTTCTGGTGGTCGCTTCCCTGGGACCCGTTCTTGCCGCGCGTTCCGTGAAGCTCGGGAATACAACCGCCCATCAGGTACAAGCGCCGGTTCGTTTCACATCGGAACCCGAAATGGCCGGCATCCCGGGCAGCCGGGTCACGTACCTGCTCGACGATTCCGAGTACGACCTGTACCGACTGGGAGCGGTCTGGTACCTGGTCGATCGCGTGGGTTGGTACCGCGCCTCTTCGTGGCGGGGTCCCTTCGCGAGGATCGACGTGAGGTCGGTGCCTCGGGAGGTGTTGACGATCCCGGCGGGTTACCGCAAGAACTGGGTGGGGCCGGGTGTGTGACGCGAGACCTTCGAGCCTCGAACCCCGGCCGTCCTCACGGGCCGTCTCCCGCGGATGGGAGGCGGCCCGATTCCGGCCGGGCCTCGACGGCCGACGCCGCCCCGCCGCGCTCCAGCCGGTGCAGCCGGTCCAGGAGATCGAGGATGATGGCCGCGCCGGTGAAGTTCACGCCGAGCTGCGCGTGGAGCCTCAGCATGCGGCGAATCCTCGCGAGCGTCTCGGCGGTGAATTCCGCGGACTCGGGTCGAGCCGGCTCGATGACCCCGAGCCGGATCAGGCGCGCCAGCAGGGTCGGGCGGACTCCAGCGGCGACCGTGAGGTCCTCGAAGCTGAGGAAGATCTCGCCCCGCATCTCCTCCGGATCCTTCATGCGGCCTCCATCCGTCAGCCCTCCGCCGGCCGGTCCGGCGGCGCGTGGGACGCGCGCTTCAGAGCTTCGTACGCCTGACGCTCGTCCGCCGTGGGCCGTGGCGGGATCACGACCTGCACCACGACGTGCAGGTCGCCGCGAGCTCCCGCGCGATTCGGCAGCCCACGCTCCCGTAGCCGGAGCCGCCGCCCGCTCTGAGTGTCCGGCGGCACCTTGAGCTTCACCGCGCCGTCGGGCGTCTCGACGCGGACCTCGGCCCCGAGCACCGCTTGCCATGGCCAGAGCGGAAGGTCCATCTCCAGATCGTCCCCGGACACCCGGAAGCGCGGGTCGGGCAGGAGACGCAACCGCAGGTAGAGATCTCCAGGGGGTCCGCCTCCCACTCCCGGCTCGCCCTGTCCCGCGAGTCGCAGCACGGTGCCGTCGCGTGAGCCGACAGGGATCGTCACGTCGAGATTCCGCTCGCCGAGCGCGATGCGCCGCTTGCCCCCATGGAGGAGCTCATCGAGCGTGATCGCCAGCTCCGCCTCGATGTCCGAGCCCGGCATCGTGAAGCGGACGCCGCCCCGCGGGCCGCGCCCGGTCCGCCCGGCGCGGGCCCCTCCCGCGGCGCCGTGTCCGAAGAGCGACTCGAAGAAATCACTGAATGCGCCGAAGTCCTCGGGTGTCGCGGTGCGCCAGCCACCGCTTCCGCCGTCGCCCGCTCCAGGCTGCGCTCCCGGCGGCGAGAAGTCCATTCCGCTCCGCCAGTTCTCCCCGAGCGCGTCGTACTTCGCCCGCTTCTCCGGATCGCTCAGCACCTCGTGCGCTTCGTTGATCTGCTGGAAACGCTCCGTCGCCTGCGCGCGCGCCTGAGGCGGCTGGAGATCCGGATGGTGCTTTCGCGCGAGCCTGCGATAGGCCTTCTTGATGTCCTCGGCGGAGGCGTTCCGCGGCACGCCGAGCACCTCGTAGTAGTCCCGGAACTTGACCGCCATCAGCCGGCCCCCTCGGGAGCGCGCACGACGAGGGCCTCCATCGCGAAGTACTCGGGAAGTCCGAGGCGGTCCACGGTCTCGGCGGTGGCCTTGTTCCGTTCCTCCACGCGCTGCCAGAACTCCCGGTCGTCGACGCCGGGGAAGGGAGCGCGGTCCTTCTGGCTCTGGTGCTTGAAGATCGCGCTGATCTTGACGCGCAGCTCTTCCTCGGAGAGCGGCACCAGGAGGTCCGCCTCGGTGACCGACCACTCCTGCCAGGCGCCCCGGTACAGCCAGATCTCGGGCGTGGGTCCCGAGTAGCGCGCGAGCGCGCGCTCCACCGCCTCCTGGCACATGCGGTGGGTGCCGTGAGGATCGGAGTGGTCCCCCGCGACGAGAATCAAGTCGGGTCGGATCTCCTCGAGAAGCTCTCGCGTGATGCCGACGTCCCGCTCCCCGACGGGGTCCTTCTTCACCTTGCCGGTCTGATAGAAGGGGAGGTTGAGGAAGCGCGCCTGATCCGGCCGGAAGCCGAGCGTCTCGATGGCCGACACGGCCTCCGCCTCCCGGATGCGGCGCTTCAGCATCAGCACCGCCGGCGCGTCCACCTCGCCGGGGTGCTTCTCGTCGAGATGTCGCTCGATCGAGTCGAAGCAGGCGCGCAGCCTCTCGCTCGCCTCGTTCCAGTCCTCGACCACGCGGCGCATGAACCGGACGTACCGGCGCACCTCGTGATCGAACACCGCGATGTTCCCGGAGGTCTGGTACGCGATCCAGATGTCGTTCTCGTTGGAGCGGAGCTTCGAGAGAACGCCTCCCGCCGAGATGACGTCGTCGTCGGGGTGGGGCGAGAAGACGATCACGCGCCGTCCCCGCGGGAGCTTGCTCTTCCCGCGCACCTTGGCACTCAGCGCGTTGAAGACGATCCCGTTGAGCGTCGCCGAGGATCCGTGGCGCGTCAGGAGTACGTGGAGTCGATGCTCGCGGTAGTCGTCGTCGTCGAGCTTCAGGACCGACTTCCCGGTCTGCTGCGCCAGCCAGACGACGGCCTCGATCTCGAGAGGGTGGGTCCATGAGACCTCGCCGAGAATCCACGGCGTCTTCACGCGGGTCAGCTCCGCCGCCGCCGCGCGGTCGAGGTGGACGGTCGCGTTCGGGTGCTGCTGGAGATATGTCGCCGCCACGGACGGATCCACCTCGCCCTCGACGGCGCGCTTCACGATCGCGGCCTTGTGCTCGCCCGTCGCGAGGAGCGCGATCTCCCTCGCCTCGAGGATCGACGCGACGCCCATCGTGACCGCCTCGGCAGGCACGTTCTCGGTCCCGAAGAAGTCGGCCGCCGCCACGCGGCGCGTGAGGGAGTCGAGCACGACGAGCCGCGTGCGCGAGGACGTGCTCGAGCCGGGTTCGTTGAAGCCGATGTGTCCGGTCTGCCCGATCCCGAGGATCTGGAAGTCGATCCCGCCCGCGTCGGCGATCGCCGCCTCGTACTCGCGCGCGTGCTCCTCGATCCGGTCGCGTGGGAGATCTCCACGCGGGACATGGACGTTTCGCCGGTCGATGTTCACGTGATCGAAGAGGTTCTCCCGCATGAACCGGTGATAGCTGTGCAGGCTGTCGGGGGCCATGGGGTAGTACTCGTCGAGGTTGAAGGTCACGACGTGCGACCAGTCGAGCCCCTCCTCGCGGTGCATGCGAATCAGCTCGCGGTAGATACCGACCGGGGTGGACCCGGTGGCGAGGCCGAGCACCGCGCGCCGTCCCTCGGCCCTGCGGGCGAGAAGGACCTCGGCGATCCGGCCCGCGATCCGGCGTGCGAGCGACTCGTACGAATCGGCCACCACGACGGCGATTCGCTCGTAACGTTCCCGCATTCGAGGTCCGGCTCCTGGGTTGGACTCGTCCATGACTCCGGGCTCAGGCTACCACGCCCGGCTCCTCGGGACATCCCGGCGAGGGGCCTCCGATTCGGACGTTGCCGCGCCTCCGCGCCCTGTGCGACGCTTCCAGGGCATACCCCACCGCCGTCGGCCGCGACCGCGGATCCCGAAGGAGGATTCTTCGATGGCCCAGATCACCGCTCCGAGCCGCGCTCCGTCCGTGTCCGGATGGGAGCTCCTGTCCAAGGTTGCCTTCTTCGCCGATGCGCCCCCGGAACTCCAGCGTGAGATCGCGCAGTCGGCTTCGGTGGTTCGCCTCGCCGCGGGCGCATACTTCCTGCGCGAGGGGGACACGTGCGGTCACTTCGCGGTCGTCGTATCGGGAAGGATGCGCGTCTTCAAGCTCGGCGAGAGCGGCCACGAGATCACTCTGTACCACGTCGGAGCCGGCGAGGCGTGTCCGCTCAATGTCTCGTGCATCCTCTCGGACCGTCCGGTTCCGGCCATGGCGCGCGTCGAGGAGGACGTCGAGGCGGTCGTGATGCCGGCGGCGTCGTTCCGGCGATGGGTCGCCTCCCACGAGTCGCTCCGGTCCGTCATCTTCGAGATGTTCTCGACCCGTCTCACCGAGGTCATGTCGCTCGTGGAGGAGGTCGCGTTTCGAAGAATGGATCAGCGTCTCGCGAAGCGGCTGATCGAGCTGTTCCAGGCCCATGGGGACGAGACGGTCGAGACCACCCATGCCGACATCGCGGCCGATCTCGGAACGGCGAGGGAAGTGGTGAGCCGCCTCCTCAAGGAGTTCGAGCGGCTCGGCGCGATCGGTCTCGCGAGAGGCAGGATCGAGCTCGTGGATGGGGCGCTCTTGAGAGGAATGGCCGGCCGGGAGTAGCCATCAGGGCCGGCGGCGCGTCGACATGCCCGTGAGGAGGAGCCGGATCCCTTGGTGGGTGCAGGCATGCTGATGTGGGGAGGGACGGGCGCCTGAACGGATACGCCGAGCACCGCCGGTTTCGAACCGGATGAGGATCGCAACCCACCGCGGCATGCGTCCGTGACCGAGGTCACGAAGCCCCGATTTTTTTCCTCCCGTCCGTCAGGGCATCCACCTGGCTCTGAACCTGCCTCCGGAACTCCAGCGGGTTCGCGATCCGGTCGAAGGACTCCGGGGTTCCGCCGGTGCCGCGCAGCACCACCTTCCCGTATCCCATCATCCGACCGGACACGGTCTCGGTCACGTCCACGCTCTCGATCTTGGAGAGCAGGAGCTCCACCGTGCGGCGCTGGAGGATTCCCGACTTGATCAGAACGCGGCGGGTGGTTACCACGATCTGCGTGGACGCGAGCCGGATGGAGGCGACCGCCAGCACCAAGCCCCCCGCGAGGAGAAGGGCCACGCCGGAAGCGAGGAGGATTGGCGCCGCCGAGGTCGTCCCGTCTCGCCCGAGCGCCCATCCGATGATGCAGGCCAGGCCGGCGAGGTCCAGGAACGTCCCGACGACGATCGGGCGCAGGATCGTCGACCAGTGAAGCCCGGCTCGGTATCGCACCTCCTCGCCGGGTATGAGGCAGCGCTCGAGATATCCCATGGGTGCTCCCTCCGGTTGCTTCCGATCGCTCGGTGCGAACGGAATCTACCTCACGCACCCACCCGGGGGGCAGTTTCGACGTGGCCTGATTGGGCCATCTCACCCTCCCGGGCGCAATTCCCCGCAAATGCGTGATCCCCGAACGGTCGTCTGCGCCCGTAGGTGGCTGCACCACAACGCTTTGTAAGTTGGTGCGCGCTGGCACGGCCGATGCAAACTGCAACGGTATGCGTGAACGCACTCCAAGTTCGGGACTGGCCTACCTCCTGACGCTGATCGCCGTGCTGGCGGCCGCGAAGTACATCTTCACGACCCTCTTCACTCGCTTCACCTACTGATCGGCATCTTCCGAGGGAAACCCTCCAGGCTGGGCTCACCGCGGCATGGGCCATGCAGTTTCGACCCCCGCGCGGCCTAAACCCTTGCCGCGACGTAAGGAGGGAGAGTCTTATGAAAGGATTTCTTGGAGGATTTACAGGTGGACTGCTCCTCGCGTCCTTGATCGCGGCTCCGTTGATGCTGGCGGACGAGAATGGGGACCAGGAAGGGCGCTACGACGGAGCCACCACGGTGAGCTCCAGCAACGTCGAGCCGGTCGCCGAGACCGAAGGTCGGACCACGGCGACGTACTACGACGAGAACGTCACGGCCGACGATCAAGCCGTCTCCGAGTCGTATGGAGATCGGGTCGTCACGAGCGACCATCGGGTCGCGGACGGATATCACGGCGGATATCACACGGTTGGGAACGGCTACTACGTGAACGTGAACGGACAGCGAGTGGCGTGGCCTGCGGGGGGCGTCATGGTTGCCGAGCCGGGCGGGATGTACGTCTCACAGGGCGGCAAGGTCTATTACGTCAACGATGACCCCCGCTACGACCTCTCCGGCGCCGGCAAGACACTCGTGCTCGGAGACGAAGGCGGCTCGTACAAGACGGAGTCCGGGAACATGCCGGCGTCCGTCGCCGGCGGCTCGAGGAAGGAAGTCGTCAGCATCCCATCCGAGTACAAGCAGCACTGGCTCGCGGTCGCGGCGGGCGATCGGCCGGTTCGCCACGTGACCTCGGTCCCGACCGCTCCTCAGGGGCCGAACGTCACGTTCATGCCGGTCTATTTCTCGCGGCCTGCGGATCGCGACGGGGACGGGCGCACGGCGTACACGAACGGCACCGCGAAGCGCACCAACGGAACCTACAAGAGCACGTCCACCCGCAAGACGAACGGATACCGCAAGACGGCGTACCGCAAGACGAACGGAACCAAGAAGACGACCGCGGCGGTCGCCTCGCGGAACGGCAACGGTTACCGGAACGGGAGCGCGTACCGGAATGGGAACGCCTACCGGAACGGCAACGGCGCCACCTACCGGAACGGCGCGACCGCGTACACGGCCGAATCGAGCACCCGGACGCGCGTGGGCGCGACCTACACCAAGGTCGAGGACATGACGCGTCATCTCTACCAGTCCGGCAACTCGTGGTACCTGCGCGAGGGCGACACCTGGTCGAGATCCGACTCCTGGCGCGGACCGTTCGTGGCGATCCCGGACGGCATGGTGCCCCGCGAGGTCAAGCAGTCGGAGAAGGACCCGTTCAAGGACTGAGACACCACATGTGAAGCGGCACTTCGGCGCCGCGATGACGAGGGGACCTCGCAAGGGGTCCCCTTTCGTATGGCTGCCGGGACCCGCGGCGCAGGGGAGACGTGGAGGGACGATGGTTCCGCGGCGGTGCCCTCGTATTACACTCTGTCCCGCGGGCGACCCGCCCTGTCGAATGGCCGGTTCTGTTGGAGGTGCTTCATGACCAGGCTTCTCTTCGTGATCCCAGCGGCGCTCTGCTGCGCGCTCGCGGCTTCCGGCTCCATCGCCGCGGACCGCGACCTCACGGCGGAGGTGCGAGACGCCGAACGCGCGTTCGCCAAGACGATGGCGGACCGGGATCATGCCGCGTTCGCGACCCACGTCGCGGAGGAAGCGATCTTCTTCAACCGAAAGGGCCCCCTGCGAGGACGCGAAGCGGTCGTCGCGGCGTGGAAACCGTTCTACGAGGGCAAGGAGGCTCCATTCTCGTGGGAGCCGGAGACGGTGGAGGTGCTCCCGTCCAAGACGCTCGCTCTGTCCAGCGGTCCCGTGCGCGACCGCGCGGGTGCCCTCATCGGCACGTTCACGTCCATCTGGCGGCTCGAGCCGGACGGGAGGTGGCGTGTCCTCTTCGACAAGGGATGCGACGCGTGTCCCGAGAAGAAGCCCTGACCGGCGCCCCGTGATCTTGGCACCGGGGTCCCGCCTGGGCCCCTACGAGCTCCTCGCGCTGCTCGGCGCCGGCGGGATGGGAGAGGTCTATCGCGCGCGAGACACCCGGCTCGGCCGCCACGTCGCCGTGAAGGTGATCCCCCGTGATCTCGCGCGCGACCGACGCCGCGTGCAACGCTTCGAGCTCGAGGCCCGCGCCGCCGGCGCGCTCAACCATCCCAACATCGTCTCGATCTTCGACGTCGGCACGCACCGGGGCACCCGCTTCGTGGTCATGGAACTGGCCGAAGGCCACACGCTTCGTGAGATCGTGAAGCGGGGGCCGCTGCCCGAGCGGGATGCCCTCGAGATCGCGGCCCAGGCGGCCGAGGGGCTCGACGCCGCGCATGCGAAGGGGATCGTCCATCGCGACCTCACGCCGGGCAACGTCATGGTCTCGCACGAGGGGCGCGTGAAGATCCTCGACTTCGGGCTCGCGAAGCTCGTGCGGCGCGATGCATCCGCGGAAACGGACGGAGGCGCCATGACCCTCGAGGGATCGTTCTCCTCCGAGGAGGGCTCGATCGCGGGGACCGTGCCCTACATGGCTCCCGAGCAGATCCGGGGCGAGAAGCTGGACGCGCGCACCGATCTCTTCTCGCTCGGGATCCTCCTCTACGAAATGGTCACGCAGCGAAGGCCCTTCGGCGGCGACACGCCCGCCGACATCGCATCCTCGATCCTGCGCGACCGGCCGATCCCGCCGCGCGATCTGCGGGCGGATCTCACCGAGGGCCTGAATCGAGTGGTCGCACGATGCCTCGAGAAGGACCCCGCGCTCCGCTACGGCTCTGCGCGCGAGCTTCGGTCCGATCTCCTCCTCCACCGAAACCGTCTGGAGGAGGGCTTCGACCGGGATCGCACTGGAGCGGCCGGTGCATCGCACGCAGCCGATGCCACCGTCCACGAGCGAGCCCCCGCGCGCGTGCAGGGCCTTCCGTCGATCGCGGTGCTGCCGTTCGCCAACCGGAGTCACGACCCGGACGATGAGTACTTCTCGGACGGGCTCGCGGACGAGCTCCTGAACGTCCTCACGAAGATCCCGGGGCTGCGTGTGGCCGGAAGGACCTCGTCCTACCAGTTCAAGGGGAGGAGCGAGGACCTCCGCGAGATCGGGCGGAAGCTGAACGTGGCGACGCTGCTCGAGGGGACGGTCCGGAAGTCCGGGAACCGCGTGCGCATCTCGGTCCAGCTGGTCCAGGCTTCGGACGGCTATCACCTCTGGGCTCAATCGTACGACCGGATGCTGGACGACATCTTCGCGGTGCAGGACGACATCGCGCAGAGCGTGGTGAAGGAGCTCCGCACCACGCTCCTCGGAGAGGCCCCGGACTCCAGGGCGGGAGCGGCCGCGCGCGCGGACGTCGCGACCGCGGCCCGAGGACGGGGGGAGAGCGGCGAGGCCTACCGGCTCCTCCTCCACGGGAGGCATCTCGTCCATCGGGGAAGTCACGAGGATCTCACGAAGGGGGTGGGATACCTCATCGAGGCGCTCCAGCTCGAGCCGACGCTCGCGCTCGCGTGGGCGGATCTCTCCGCCGCGTACGCCATGGAAGCGGGATACGGTTGGTACCCGATCGACGCGGGCAACGAGCGCGCGAGGAAGGCCGCGATGCGCGCCCTCGAGCTGGAGCCGAACCTTGCCGAAGGGCACGTCCGGCTGGGCGCGGTGCAGATGAACTACGACCGGGACTGGAAGGCCGCGGAGGCGTCCTTTCGCCGCGCGCTCGACGCGGCGCCGGGGAACCCGTCCGTTCTGCGGCTCGCCGGCAATCTCATCTCGAATCTCGGTCGCCTCGACGAGGCGATCGAGCTCTACCGCCGCGCGGTCGAGCAGGATCCCTTGAGCGCGGCCGGGTACCAGGTGCTGGGGATCGCGTACCACGCGGCCGACCGCCTCAAGGAGGCGGAAGAAGCGTTCCGGATGGCGATCGAGCTCGGCCCGGACCGGATGGGTGTCCATTACGGATTCGCCCTCGTGCTCCTGGCGAGAGGGCGCGGAGAGGAAGCGCTCGATCAGGCCCGGCTCGAGCGAGAGGAAGTGTACCGGCTCTGGTCCTCCTCGGTGATCCTGCATCACCTTGGCCGAGGCGAGGAGTCGGAGGCGGCGCTCCAGGAGCTCATTCGCAAGTACGGCGACGGTGGCGCGTACCAGGTCGCGGAGGTCTACGCGGCGCGCGGCGAGGTGGACGCGGCCTTCCGGTGGCTCGAGCGCGCCTACGAGCTGAAGGACGGCGGGCTCTCCGAGATGAAACCGGAGCCATCGTTCCGGTCGCTCCACGGCGATCCGAGATGGAGCGCCCTTCTCGCGCGGGTCGGACTCACGTGATCTTCGCGAGCGCCTTGTTCGCCCGCTCGAGCAGGCGCGGCGCCTCCATTCGCTCGGCCCACCCCGCGAACGACCCGGTGGGGCCCATCCATCGCAGCTCGTCCACGCGCCGGAAGAGGGGAGCGTCCGTACGAAGCGTGGCCAGCGTCTTGAAGAGGAGCGCCATCTCGCGCTTTGCGCCGAGCACCTCCTCGGGGAATCGCTCGAGGGGACCGTGCGCGCGAAGGAGCCGCGCGGCCCCGGCCGGCCCGATTCCCGGCAGACCCGGAAACCCGTCCGCGGTGTCGCCCACGAGAGCCAGATAGTCGGCGATCAGCGCGGGCTCCACGCCGAACTTCTCGACGACCCCGGCCTGGTTCCGGATGTTCTTCGTTCTTCGATCCACCTGCACGACGCGATCCCCCTGGACGCACTGCGCGAGGTCCTTGTCCGGCGTCCAGATGCAGACCTTCTCCACGCGCTTGTCGCGCGCCGCGCGGTGCGCCGCCGATGCGAGCGCGTCGTCCGCCTCCAGCTCGACCATGGGCCAGACCGCGACACCCATGGCTGCGAGCGCTTCCTCCAGCGGGTGGAACTGCGCGAGGAGGGCCCGCTCGACCCCCTCCCCGGTCTTGTACCCGTCCCATAGCTCGTTCCGGAAGGACTCGATGACGTGATCGGTCGCGACGCCGAGGTGCGTCGCCCCGCCTTCGATCATCTCGAGCACCGTGCCGAGCACGCCCGTCACGGCGCCGTACGGTCGGTCGGGTCCCTTGTGGAAGCGGCGAAGCCCGTAGAAGTGGCGGAAGAGCTCGTACGTGCCGTCGACGAGGTGGACGATCATCCGGCGTCGCGAAGGGTGCGGAAGGTCACGGAATATCGAA
Organism: Candidatus Eisenbacteria bacterium; assembly: GCA_035712245.1. Lineage (GTDB taxonomy): Bacteria > Eisenbacteria > RBG-16-71-46 > SZUA-252 > SZUA-252 > WS-9. Next base: position 14,242 of record DASTBC010000016.1, on the reverse strand, counting down.
GCGCGTCCACCCCGGGAATGCTGTGCTCCCATTCCCAGCGGGAGGGGCCGCGAAGGAGATAGACCGAACGCGGCTCGGCCGTGATGGAGACGCGGTCCCAGCCGGCGGCACGCTTGCGACGAAGCCGGAAGGCGCATGGATTGCAGAGCGAGATCCCGACGATGTCCCCGAACACGTCCTTGTCGCGATGCCAGCCGATCGCGGCGCCCGCCGAGTACTCCGTCACGAGCGCGTGCACGAGCCGCTCCGGGTCGATCTCGGCGAAGCGAGCCGCCTTCTCGCGAAGAGGGAGGAGGAAGGGCGGCACGTCCGCGGCCTCGTGCAGCGCCCGGTCCTCGAAATCGTACATCCAGCCGTACGAGACCACCCGGCGCCTCCCGAGGTAACCGTGGAACTCGAACTCGCGAAAGGGGAGCTCGGCAAACGTGCCGAGGAGCGCCCGCTCCTCGAGCGGGCTCAGCATCTCCTCCTGATAGCGAAACCCCTCCGGCAGGGCGGGACCGCCCTGCCCGAACAGTCCGAGCTGGCGGCGCACAACCCTCGTGCTCCTGCCGCTTCCGCGATTCGAGACCATGGGGACAGTCTACGCCAGGAGAGACGGCGGGTAGCCAGGCGTCCGCGGCGCCTGCTATCCTCTCGGCTTCCCATTTCGAAATGTCCTGACGTTTCGCGGCCACGGCAGGGGCCCGTCGCCGCGCCGGGACGGTTTCCATGGAGGTGTCGCATGACGGTTCAGACCAGCGCTCCGGCCCTCACGATCGGGAGCGTGGCGCCCGACTTCGAGGCCGACACGACCGACGGACGCATCCGCTTTCACGAGTGGATCGGCGATTCGTGGGCGGTGCTCTTCTCCCATCCCAAGGACTTCACGCCGGTCTGCACGACGGAGCTCGGATACATGGCGAAGCTCAAATCCGAGTTCGACAAGCGGAACACCAAGGTCATCGGGCTGAGCGTGGACAAGGTGGACGATCACAAGCGCTGGGCCAGCGACATCCAGGAGACGCAGGGCATGGCGCCGAACTATCCGATGATCGGCGATCCGTCACTCTCGGTGTCCAAGCTCTACGGGATGCTCCCCGCGGACCTCGAGGGATCCTGCGACGGCCGGACCCCGGCGGACAACCAGACGGTGCGAAACGTCTACGTGATCGGACCGGACAAGAAGATCAAGCTCATGATCACCTACCCGATGACCACGGGGAGGAATTTCGACGAGGTGCTCCGCGTCATCGACTCCCTGCAGCTCACGGCGAAGTACAAGGTCGCGACGCCCGTGAACTGGAAGCAGGGGGACGACGTGATCATCGCGGGCTCGGTCTCGGATGACGAGGCGAAGAAGACGTATCCGGGGGGGTGGAAGGCGCCGAAGCCGTACCTCCGGATCGTGCCGCAGCCGAAGTCGTAACCTTCCGTCCTGGTAAGCGACTCGGGCGTCGGGCCTTCGGGCTCGACGCCCGCGGTCGTTGCGGCGAGGGCCATCCGGACCTTGGCTGGTATGCCTCCTGCTTCTCTCCCTCGAAGGGCGTTCCTGGTTGAAATTCGTTCCCGGGCGCTGGTGACGTCGGGAGCGGGATGGCGGCCCGAAGGCCACCCGAGCCGAGGGGAGGATCGCGATGCGCTGGAGAGGAAGGACAGGAAGCGGAAACATCGAGGACCGGCGCGGGCTCGGCCGGGGCGGGATGGCGATCGGAGGAGGGATCGGGGGACTGATCCTGCTCGCCGTGTACGTGCTGATGGGCGGTGACCTGAGTCAGATGCCGACCTTGCAGGACGAGACGAGCTCGTCCGTCCAGGCCCCGCTGGACCCGGCCCAGGAAGAGAAGAAGCAGTTCGTCTCGGTCGTCCTCCAGGACACGGAAGACGTGTGGAACGAGCTCTTCCGGCGGCAGGGTCAGGACTATCAGGAGCCGCGGATGGTTCTCTACAGCGAGGCCGTCTCCTCCGCTTGCGGCTACGGAGCGTCCGCGATGGGACCCTTCTACTGTCCCTCGGACGCGCAGGTGTACCTCGATCTCTCGTTCTTCGAAGACCTCGATCGCCGCTTCGGCGCGCCCGGAGACTTCGCGCAGGCGTACGTGATCGCGCACGAGGTGGGGCATCACGTGCAGAACCTGCTCGGCGTTCACGAGCAGGTGGCCGGGATGCAGGGGAGGCTCTCGGAGGCGGAACGGAACGAGCTCTCGGTGAGAGTCGAGCTACAGGCTGACTACTTCGCGGGGGTGTGGGCGCACCACGCGCAGGCGTCGAAACAGGTGCTCGAGCCCGGGGATCTGGAAGAGGCACTGAACGCGGCGACCGCCATCGGGGACGACCGGCTGCAGCGTCAGACCTCGGGGCGCGTGACGCCGGATTCGTTCACGCACGGCACGTCGGAGCAGCGCGTGCGGTGGTTCCGGAAGGGATTCGAGTCGGGCGATCCGTCGCAGGGAGATACCTTTTCGACGGACGCGCTCTAGAGCGCGCGGCTCGCAGGTTCTCGCGCTCAGCCCGTCCGTTCGGCTTCCGCCAGGATCTCCTCGAGGTTCAGCGTCTCTCCCTCGCGCATGGCCGCTTGGGCCTGATCCTCCGTCCAGTCGCCGCGAACCTCGTCCATGAATCCCTTCAGGAACAGCTCCATTTCCTTCTTGTTCGAGTCGTTCGCCATGGTGAAGCCGATCCACCGCAAGCCCGTGGCTCGATCGCCCGCCCGTGCGCGGAGGATTCCGTGCATCAAGGGGATGGCCGTCGGGCGAGTGCCGATCTCCCGCATCGAGTCGGTCGACGCCCGGATCCACTTTATCGCTTCCTCGTTGTGCTTCCGTCGCAGGGCAATGTCCGCGAATGCAACCTCGCAGTTCATTCGAAGCGGCGGCGAAGCCATCTCCTTCGCGATCGCCATCGCCTCGCGCGCCTCCCGCTCGGCGCGGTCGAGATCCCCCGTCGCCGCGTGGAGTCCCGCGAGATTGCCGAGGATCATGGTCTCCGAGACCCGGTTCTTGAGGACGCGATTCAGCTCGAGTCCCCGGACGTAGGTCGCCTCCGCCTGCACGAGATCGCCCATGAGACTCTGCGCGATGGCCACGGAGTTCAGTCCGTGCGCCTCGGCGAGCTGATCGCCATGCTTTCGCGCGAGATCCACGCTCTCCTCGAGATAGCGAATTCCCTCGGCAGGGGAGTGCAGCGTGAGGGCGTTCCCCAGCTGGCGGAGGTTGAAGATCAGGGTTTCCGTATTGTTGGCGGTACGAGCCATCGCGAGCGCTTCCTCGAGGTATTTCTTGGCCCCCGCCGCATCGGCCCGCCACATGCATAGTCTTCCGAGCTGTCCGAGGATGTGGGCCTGAAGGGTCGCGTTCCCGATCGAGCGGGCATCCTCCAGAGCCGGCTTGAGGATCTCGGTGGCTTTGTCATAGGTGCTTCGGATTCCTTCGAGATCGGCGCGGAGAAGATCGACACGGATCCGCTGTTCCGTGTGCTCGGGGCCCGTCAGCATCTCGCGGGCACGCTGGAGGAGCGTCCCCGCCTCGTCCAGGGCCGAGAGCTGCAACGCGCGCTCCCCGGCTTTCGCCAGCTGCCCGGACGCGAGGGACGCCTCTTCGGCCCGGGCGTAGTGCTCGGCCACGAGGAGCGTGTGCTCGCCGGCGCGCTCGCCTCCCACCTCGATCAGCCAGTCCGCAACCAGCTTGTGCAGGGCACGCCGCTGCCGGGGGATCACCGTGTCGTACGTCACGTCGCGCAAGATGGCGTGCCGAAAGACGTACTCCACCGTCCCGGCGAAATTGGATTCCTCCCGCTGCAGGATCATCTCGCGGTCGCGCAGGTCCGCAAGCCTGTCCTGCACCTCGTCGGCGGTGAGCCCGGCGGACTCCCGGCTCAGATGGATGGCCGCGGCATCCCAGAAGATCCGGCCCACCACGGAAGCGCGCTGGAGGAGCTGCTGCAGCGGCTGGGGAAGGGTATCGAGTCGTGCCTGCAGCACCCCGGTGAGCGTGGCCGGCACCCGCACCGTCGAAAGGCGGGTCGTGTCGACCGACCAGTGAGGATCACCCTTCACGATCACGCGGTCGTCGATGAGTGCCTTGATCAGCTCCTCGATGTAGAACGGATTCCCGTCGGCCCGGTCCACGATGAGGTCGCGCAGGGCCGTGGGCACCTCGGGAACGTTCTTGAGGAGCTCCCTCACGAGTCGCCGGCTCGAGAGCTGAGACAGGGGCTCGAGCTGGATCCGCTCGTGGAAGCGCTGCCCCTCCCCCCACTGGGGCCGGCGCTCGTAGAGGCTCGGCCGCGCCATGCAGAGGACGAACAAGGGAAGGTTCGTGTTGTCGCGGACCAGGTTGTTGATCAGATCGAGCGACCGGTCGTCTGCCCAGTGGATGTCTTCGATGTGAATCATCACGGGATTCACCTGCGACGCGCTCTTGAAGAGCTCTCCGAGATACTGCTGGGCCATGTGCCGGAAGGTCTCGCCGTCGCTCAGGGCGGCCTCGACTTCGGGCTTGCTGGTGAAGTCGAATCCGACGAGCTGTCCGATGAAATGTGCCTGTCGCTCGGAACCGGCCCCCATGAACTCCTCGACGCCCTTCACGAACTTCTCGTGCACGACCGAGAGCGGATCCGAGTCGAGGATCTTGAAGCGGAACGAGAAGAGATCACGAGTGAGGGAGTAGGGCTGCAGCATCGAGGGCTGCGTGGCGCGGGCCTGGAAGAACCAGACGGTCTGCTCCATGATGTCCGTCCAGTTGCTGAACTCGAAGAGGAGCCGTGACTTTCCGACTCCCGCCTCGCCCACGACGGTGACCACCTGGGTCTCGCCGTCCTCGAGCGTGAGGGTGAGCGCCTCCTGGAGGAGCCGGAGCTCGATCTCCCTCCCGATCATCTTCGTCTCGACGCCCTCGATCCCCATGGCGCGTAGACGGAACGCCCGCGGCCGCACCTGGGTGACGAGATAGGTTTCGATCGGGTCCTTGCGGCCCCGCACGCGCAGGGGCTCCCTCTGGAAGACGCTGAACACGCCGCGCACCAGCGTGAAGGTTTCGTGCGCGACGATGACCCCTCCCGGAGGAGCGGTGTCCTTCAGCCGTACGGCGAGCGTGATCGGGGCGCCGCTCGCGTTGTAGGAGCCGCTATGAGTGTCTCGCTCGAGGAGCACCGGGCCCGTCGTGATGCCGGATGCGAAGGGGAGCGGATTCTCCTCGGTCGGCTCCCATGACGCCCCGAGCACCTTGCGCGTCTCGGCAAGGGTTCGGTCCTGCATCCGGAGCGCGGCGCGAATGGCGTTCTCGGCGTCGTCCTCGCGGGAGCGGTCACGCCCCCAGAGGAAGAGCCCCGTCGCCTCCACGCGGCTCTGGAGCACGCCGCCGGACTCCTTGGCGATCTCGGCGAACGCGGTCCAGAGCGCGTCCAGCGTCGCCTTGGCGCGCTCCGTGTCGGCGCCGCCCTCGTAGAGGATCTCGGCCAGTTCCTTGACGTCCACGGAGACCGCGGTCATCTGGCGCTGCTGGTCGGAAGGCGTCGCCGAGCTGGGCGTGTCGGACTCGCCCGTCTGGGCGCGGAACGCCGCGAGCTGGTCGACCGAGATCGTCTGCGTCATGGACTGGAGCGCCGAGCGAGCCTCGTTGGGCTTGATCTTGAGGGCGTTCGCGAGCGAGTCCACGAACTCCGTCGCGGTGGCGAACCGCCGCTTGGGATCCTTGGCGAGCGCCTGGGCGAGCACGCCGTCGACGCCCTTGGGCAGGTCCTTGGCTCGCTCGCTCGCCTTGGGCACCGGTGAGTTCATGTGAGCGAGGATGATCTCGAAGCTGCTCTCGTGCTCGTACGGAGCGGAGCCCGTGAGCGACTCGAAGGCGATCACGCCGAGCGAGTAGATGTCCGCCGCCTTGTCCGCCTGTCCGTCTCCGCGGGCCTGCTCGGGCGCCATGTAGCCGGGGGTCCCGATCATGAGGCCGGTGCCCGTGAGGTCCTTGTCCCCGCCGGCGGCGCGCGCGATCCCGAAGTCCGTGAGGAAGGCGTTCCCCTCCTTGTCGATCATCACGTTCGAGGGCTTGAGGTCTCGGTGCACGATGCTCTGGCGGTGCGCGTAGTCGAGCGCCCCCGCGAGCTGGCGGAGGATGTAGAGGAACTCTCCTCGGGGCACGCTGCCACGCTGCTGCACCTGCTTCAGGGTGCCCCCGTCCAGGTACCGCATGACGATGTACGGGGGATCGTGCTCCCCGTCGAAGTCGTAGACGGGAAGGAGATGCGGGTGCTCGAGCCGCGCGATGAGCCGCGCCTCGCGCTGGAAGCGCTCCCGGAGGGCGCGGTCGTGAAGGATGGACGAGCGGATGACCTTGATCGCCACGTGCCGGTCCATGCTCGGCTGATAGGCCCGGAACACGGTGGCCATGCCGCCGGAGCCGATCTCCTCGGTGATCTCGTATGCGCGCAGCTTCTTGCCGACCATGCCGGTGACGGTCCTCGAATCGGTTCGGGTCGAGATTTCGTGTGCTGCAGCGGGCTGTCAAGGATACCCGATCCGGGCCCGTTTCAGAACAGGGAAGACGGCCGGGAATGCCTCAAGCGCGCGGCGGCGAGTGCCGATCATCGGGGTGCGAACCATGGACGTCGGGAGGTGCACATGAAGAAGACGAGTCTGCATTGGAGCCGGGCGGCCGCGCTCGCCCTCGTGGTCGTTTCGAGCCATGCGGTGCTCGCGCCCGCGGTTGCGCGCGGCGGGGCTCCCGCGGCACGGGCCGCGGAGCGCGGCGCGGTCGACATGCGGGCGATCCGTCAGCGGGCGGGCTCGATGCCGGTCGACGCGCGGATCGACATGGACAAGCGGATCGCCGCGACGATCGAGCGCGTGAACGCGCGCGCCGCGGCGCAGAGCTCGACCGCGGTCGCGGCACGTGCGGCGGCCGAGTTCTCCATGACGAGCGAGGCGATCCTCGAGGAGAAGGGGACCCATGGCTGGAGCTGGGGAGAGGTTCTGGTCGCCCATACGCTCCTCGCCAACTCGACCCAGGGATTGGCGGCCACGGATCTCGCGGGGCTGCGGGAGGACGGCTTCGGATGGGCCGCGATCGCCTACGGACTCCAGTTTCGGATGGAGGACTTCGAGGACGCGATCAAGGAGCAGGGGCGGGTGGCGGTGGGATTGAACCCGGCCGGTGGGAAGGACGATCGGGAGTAGACGCAGCCCCCAGGCGAAAGGGTTGAGGCGCCCCACGGGTGGAACCTGTGGGGCGCCATTTGATGGGTGGCGGACGGTGCCTGCGTGTCACGGCTCCACGGTTTGCCTTTGTGCGCGCCTCCAGGTGAGGATCTGGTACACGGCCGAGACCCCCACCAGCCCATAGATCACGGCCCCGAGAACGTTCTTCGACCCGAAGTCGCCGGCGCCGGTGAGAAGCGCTACCAGGTCGAAGTTCGCAACCGCAACGAGCCCCCAGTTCAACCCACCCACGATCACGAGCGCCGCTGCCAGTACTTCTAGAGCCTTCATGTGGAACCCTCCTTCCAGGGACCTGTGGAACGGTTCACCACCGTGTCACGCGCGCCGTGGTGCCGCCCGCGCGTTGCTTCAGATGTGTTCAAATTATATTCGATTCTAGGAACCTCGAACGAGGCCCCACCCCCGCTGGGACCGTCGGGCAAGCCATATATAACTGATTAACAATCATTTATGCTGAAGAAATCGCCTCGGACCCCGTTAGTCGAGCCAGCCTTAGAAACCTGTTTGAATCCTGTTCAAAACATGGGCATCATAGGGGGCGTCGTCCAAGTGGTCGAAGAGGTTCGTTCGCAACCGGTAGGTCCAAAGGAGGAAGTCGTCATGCTCAAGTCTGGTGTCGTGCTCGCGGCTGCTGGCCTCATCGCTCTCAGCGGTATCGTTCCGTCGGATGCGACCGCGGGTTCGGGGAAGAGCTCCAAGGAGAAGAACATCGTTCAGGTCGCGCGGGAGGCCGGGTCCTTCAACACGCTCCTCACGGCTCTCGAGGCCACCGATCTCGTGGGCACACTGTCGGGGCAGGGTAAGGGACCGTTCACGGTCTTCGCTCCCACGGACGAGGCGTTCGCGAAGATCGACCCTGCGACGCTCCAGTCGCTCCTGAACAATCCGGCCGCCCTGAAGCAGATCCTGCTCTACCACGTGGTGCCGGGAGAGTATCCGGCGGCCAGGGTCGTCACGAGTCCGTCCCTGCCGACCGCGAACGGTCAGAGCCTGACGATCAGCACGGCTGGAGGCGTCAAGGTCAACGACGCTAACGTCACTGCCACCGATATCACCGCCCGGAACGGTGTCATCCACGTCATCGATACGGTGCTGCTGCCGCAGTAACGGCGCGGCCAACGAAAGGAGAGGAGTCCCATCATGAATCGAGCCTTGATCGGAGTGATCGCCCTGGGCGTGGCGGCTTGCGCGGTTCCCGCCTACGCCCAGTCTGAAACGGCCAGCGCCATGAAGAACCGCCTGTCGATCGGTCTCGGCCAGGGAACGGCGGACGGATATGCTCCGACGTCGGTCGGAACGGGGACGTACCTCGCCCCGACGACATCGCCCGAGACCAACGTGAACGCGGAGTACTGGCGGTCCCTGAGCCCCGACTACGCGCTCGCGATCTCGGGTGCGTACGGGTTCTCGTCCATGAACTGGAAGGGCGCCACGTCGGCGGATCCCGAGATCGACGCGACCGGAACGTCGCTCAAGTTCCGGCTCGGGGTGGACAAGGTCGGGAATGTCGGTGACCGGCTGCAGTTCTTCCTGGGACCGGGCGTCGAGTACTGGTCCGGTGAGCAGAAGCTGGACGTCGGCGGCTCCGAGACCGAGTCCGAGTCGGTGACCCGGTTCGGGGTCTCGGGTCGGATCGGAGGATTCATGATGCTCTCCGAGACCGTCGGCATCATGGGCCAGGTCGGCCACACCTTCGGGGTGGCGAAGGTGGACGACTCCGGCGCCGAGACGAGCTGGTGGCCGAACAGCTTTCAAGCCTCATGGGGTCTTGCGTTCGGGTTCTAGCGGTTCCCACGAGCAAACATTCAACCCGCCGGCGCGCGTTGGGCTACAGTACGCGCGCCGGCATCGGCGTCGTGCCTCGGAGAGGTGGAACCATCTTGCCTGACGAGAAGCAGCACCAGGACGGGATCCCTCACCCCAAGACGCTCGCGAGGCCGCTCTCGATCGGGGCCCTGTCACGCGCCACGGGGATCCCCGCCGAGACCCTTCGCACCTGGGAGCGCCGTTACGGTAACCCGAGGCCGAAGCGAAAGCCGTCCGGGCATCGGCTCTACCCGGCGGCCTTCGTCGAGCGGCTCCGGCGCGTCGCGAGGCTCCTCGCGCAAGGGCATCGTCCGGCCGACGTTCTGAATCTCCCGGTCTCCCAGCTGGACTCGCTTCTCTCGCTGAACGAACCGGCGGTAGGAGCACCTCCCGAGAGGGGCGCGACGGCCTTCCAGGAAGGCGAGGTCAGGCGGTTCCAGGAAACCCTCCTCCATGCCTCGATCCGGTTCGATCGCGGCTCTCTGATGCGCGAGCTGCGTGCGGCCTGGGGACGCATGGGACCGCTCCGGTTCCTCGAGGAGATCTCGGGACCGTTCATGACACGTGTCGGACACGAGTGGGAAGAGGGTCGCATCGAGATCCGTCACGAGCATTTCGCTTCGGCCTGTCTCTCGGATTTCCTCCGAGAGGTCCGGGAGCCCTTCGACCGCGAAGCGAATGGTGCTCGCGTGGCGGCGGCGCTTCTTCCGGGGGACACGCACGAGGGGGGGCTCCTCATGGTGAGCGTGCTCCTCGCGGTGCGGGGATACCGCGTGATCTATCTCGGTGCCGACACGCCGACCGAGCAGGTTGCGGCCACCATCTCCTCGGGGGGAGCCGAAGCAGTCGTCATCAGTGTGTCCGCGGCGGTTCCGCGAGCGCGCGCCGAACAGGAAGCTCACCGATTGCGCGAGAGCCTTCCCAAACGGGTTCGGCTCTGGTTCGGCGGTGCCGGAGCGCCGGAGGTCCCGGGCATGGAGCGGTTTCCGACACTCACCACGTTCGCGGCTCAGCTCGACCGAAACCCTTAGGCTCGCCGTGCTCGCATTTCCGAACCGCCTCCCGCTCCCGCCTCCGTAGCCCGAACACCTGGACGTCCGCGTTTCCTCGGCCGTCTTGACCCCATGCTTACAGGGAATCCTCCAGCTACACGTCGAAGCCCGCGAGCAGGGGAAAGTGATCGGAGGCGTGCTTCGAGCCGCCGCCCACGAGCACTTCGCACGACACCAGGCGATCCACCGCCGAAACCGGAACGAAGAAGTAGTCCAGCCGAACGTGCGGATTCCAGGTCGGGAACGTGTGACCGGTCACGTCGGGATGGAGGTGGCGGAAGCCGTCGACGTACCCGGCATCGAGCAGCGACTGGATCGTCTTCCACTGGATCGTTCGGCCCAGGATCCAGGTCAGGAGCTGGAGACGGCGGGGAAGGCGCCGGAGATCCAGGCTCTCCCCGGGAGCGAGTGTGTTGAAGTCGCCGGCCAGCACGTGGATCCCCTCGCGATGCCGCTCGATGGAGCGCAGCGCCAGCGTGAGCTCCCGGGCTCGGCTCCGCTCGGACCAGTTGCTGTGGATCGCTCTCAGGTGGATTCCGAACACGGTGAGATCCCCGGCCACGAGGTCGATTTGGAGGAGCGCTCTCGGGCAGCCGCGGGGCCGGTGCCACTCGTGCCCACGGGTCTCGAGCCGGCTCATGAAGCCCACCGAGTGCTTCGGCGAGGAGGCCCAGGCGCTCATCCCGGTGCGCTCCGCGAGACGCTTCACGACTTCGGGACGGTTGGCCTCTTGGAGCACGACCAGGTCCGGAGCGGCGGCTTCGACCACTTCGGCGAGAGCTTCCTCACGTCCCACCCCTCCGTACCGGATGTTGTAGCTCAGGATCCGGACCGTCACGCGGACTCGATCTTCCCGACGATCGTGAGATAGGGCTGCCCGAAGAGGACCTCCTTCAGGAACATCGCGAAGTCACGGGTGGCCTGGATGTTCACGGGGCGCGCGACGATCGAGATGAGCTTCCGGCGAAGCGGAACGAGCCCCGGGGCGACGTCGGGATGCTCCTCGCTCAGAGGCTTCGAGTGCACGCCGGGTATGTAGAAGCCTTCTTCGGTGAACCAGTCGAGCACGGTGCTTCCCACGAGCGTGAGGTCCACGTCGCTGGTTCCCGGGCCCTTCGAGTCGAACGGACTCTGGTCCTCGTGGCGTCGTCCCGTGACGGAGCTTCCGCGCACCACGGCGGCAGCGTCGGGCGGGAGTATGGCTTCCACGGCGCTCCGGAACTCCTCGAAGAGCTCCTCGCTGCCGCCGAACACGAGGCGGAGGAGGTTGGACCTCATCTCGGTCTCGGTCATTCCGGCCCTGACTTCCTCGGCATCGTCGGCCACCGTCGTTCCCCTTCGCCCCAATCGAAGCACCGCGTGGAGCCAGCAAGCCCGCCAAGCTCCCGTTCATGCTATCCGCCGCGCCGAGGTTGCGTCCACTTCTGGCACGATCCGGGCCGCCCATACTACAATCGCGCACCATGACCCTTGGACAACGAGCGCGCGAGATGAGGCGAACGGGCTCCCTCCTTCTCCGTGGCGTGCTCGTACTCGTCGCGGTGACGCGCCCCGCCTTCTCGGGGACCTCGAGGAGCACCGGCGCGACGCATCCGGTCGCCGCGAACTTCCGCGTGGAGCGGCTCGCGGACGGGGTCTACGCCGTGCTCCGAAACGACCCTCCCGGGATGATGTGCGACGGCAACAGCGGCTTCGTCGTGAACGACGACGGGGTCGTGGTCATCGACGCGCCCGAGTCATCCGCCGAAGTGCTCGCCGCGATTCGCAAGGTGACGAAGAAACCGATCCGCACGGTCATCAACACGCACTGGCACGACGATCACATCATCGGGAACCAGGTCTACCGTGACGCGTCTCCCGGGGTCGAGTTCATCGCGCACGCCGCCGTTCGCGACTATCTCCCGGTGGATGGGCTCAAGGCACGAGAAGGGATGCTCCGGGAAGCGCCACAGGGAGTCGAGTACCTGAAGAGCCTTCTGGTCTCCGGCAAGGGACTGGACGGTTCCACGATCACGCCGGAGGAGCGTGAAAGCATGGAGAGCGACATCCGGCTCGTGGAACACTATCTCGATGTGGTCCCTGGAGCCGAGATCGTGCTTCCGACGGCGGTGGTTCAGGACCGCATGACCCTCCGGTCGGGGACGCGGGAGATCCGCATCCTCCATCCGGGCCGTGGCCACACGAGGGGCGATCTGGTCGTCTATCTCCCCCGCGAGCGCGTCCTCTTTGCCGGCGATCTGGTGGTCTGGCCCATCCCGCTCGTGGGAGGAGACCAGTCCCATGTCGGCGACTGGAGCGCCACGCTGGAGCGTGTCCGCTCCCTCGGCGCGCGCACGATCGTGCCGGGGCACGGACCTGTCGAGAAGGGGGATGGCTACCTGGCCCAGCTCGTTCGGCTCTTCGACAGCGTGACCGGTCAGACGCGTGCGGCCGTGGCCGAGGGGAAGTCGCTGGAAGAGACGCGGCCGCGGGTCAACCTCATCGAGCACCGAACCCGGATGGCGGGAGACTCGAAGGTGCGCCGCGCCCTGTTCGACATGTACGTTCAGGGTCCCGCGGTCACGTCCGCCTATCGGGACGCCGCCCCGGACTCGGCGCGATCGAGATGAACGCGACAGGAACCGTGCGCCGTCGAGGGACGCGGGCCGTCCGGAAGTGATCCCCCTCGAGAGTATCCGCGGCGCGGCGGCTCGCATCGGAGGCCGTCTCCACCGCACGCCCGTGTTCTCCTCGGCGAATCTGGGGGAGCGTGTCCGCGCGCGGATGCTCCTCAAGTGTGAGAGCTTCCAGAAGACGGGATCGTTCAAGCCGCGTGGCGCGCTGCACGTCGTGCTCTCGATGGACCCGGCCCGGCGTGCCCGGGGCCTCATCACCGTGTCCGCGGGGAATCACGCCGCGGCCGTGGCGTGGGCCGCTCACGCCCTGGACGTGCCGTGCACCGTGGTGATGCCGGCGGACGCGCCGACATCGAAAACCGCGGCCGTGCGAGGCTATGGCGGCACGATCGTCTCGCACGAAGACCGGGCCACCCTGTTCGACCGGCTCCGCGAGGAGGAAGCCCGAACCGGCGCGGCGTTCGTGCATCCCTTCGACGATCCCATCGGCGTGGCGGGGGCGGGCACGCTGGGGCTCGAGATCGTGGAGCAGGCGCCGGACGTCACCCTCGTCGTCGTTCCGATCGGCGGCGGAGGATTGATGGCGGGAGTCGCGTCGGCCGTGAAGGCCATGAAGCCCGCGTGCCGCGTCGTCGGCGTGGAGCTGGAGGCGGGTCCGGGCATGACGCCGGCGCTCGAGGCGGGGAAGCCGATTCCCGTTCCGCGTCCCTCGAGCACGCTCGCCGACGGCCTGACGCCGCCCTTCGTGGGCTCAATCGCGCTCGAAGTGGCGCGCACCGCGCTCGACGGGATCGCGCTCGTGACGGAAGGTGAGATCGTCGAAGCGATGCGCGCGCTCATGGTCCGCGCGAAACTTTACGTGGAAGGATCCGGCGCCGTGGCGACGGCCGCGCTCCTCTCGGGGAAGGTGGTCGTGCGGCCGAACGACGTGGTCGTGAGCATCGTGTCCGGCGGGAACGTGGATCCCGAGCGCGCGCTCGCCGCGGTCGCATCGGAGAAGGGGGAAAGGTGAAGGTCCTCTTCGTGAACGAACGGGGCGTTCGGCGGCTCCTCACGATGAACGTGTGCGTGCCGCTCATGCGCGACGCGCTCACCTCGCTGTCGCGAGGGGAGGTGGTCCAGCCGCTTCGGAGCCTGATGCGGCTCCCGGACGGTTCCGGCATCCTGGGATTGATGCCCGGGTATCTGGGTGAGCCGCGAAGCTTCGGGCTCAAGGTCGTGACCGTGATGCCCGGGAATCATGGAACCCCGTACGATTCGCACCAGGGCGTCGTCATGCTGTTCGGAGTGGAGCGCGGGGAGCCGCTCGCGATTCTCGATGCCTCCTCCATCACCGCGATCCGCACGGCCGCGGCCTCGGGCGCCGTGACGGACGCGCTGGCGCGAGAAGATGCGGGAGACCTCGCGCTGGTCGGATCCGGCGTTCAGGCGGGGACGCATCTTGCCGCGATGAAGGAAGTGCGGCCGCTCCGGCGGGTGCGCGTGTGGAGCCGGAGCCGCGAGAACGCCGAGCGCTTCGCCCGCGAGCAGTCCGCGAGCGCCGGCGTCCCGATCGAGATCTCGGCGAGCGCCGAGGAGGC
>DASTBC010000015.1 GCA_035712245.1 Candidatus Eisenbacteria bacterium | reverse complement strand
CACGTCCGTGATGTGGCGCCAGAACCGGAGCGGCTGGATGGGTGACGCGACCGCCTCCTGCGAGGAGGGAGTCGAGCCTGCCAGCGACGTCTCGGTGGCATCCGCGAAGAGACCCTCATCGATCAGCGCGAGAGCCGGAACCATGGCCTCGAGGAGATCCGCCTGGCTGGGTTCCTGGGACGTATTCGGCGCCGCGGGCGAAGGCTCGGAGCCGTTGTCGGAGCAACCCGCGAGGAGCCCGGACGTGAGGAGCACGGCCGCGAGGAGCGCAAGGGACGAGGCGAAGGAATAGCGGCGGAACGGGTTCATCGAAGGTGCCCCCTTGGAAGTGGCGCGGTGGTCGGTGCAGCCCGGCGAGGGCTCCGGCAGCGCAACCCCTTCATGATATCACGCCTGCGCCAGGGTCCGGGCGAGCCGCGTCACTTGAGAACGGAGAGCTTTCCTGCGGCCGTGCCGTCGGCCGACTCGATGCGAACGTGGTAGGTGCCGCTCGCGAGCGGCCGTCCGGCGTGGTCCTTCCCGTCGAACGGCGTCTCGTGGCTCCCCGCGGCTGCCGCGGGCTCCTCGCGGAGCGTGCGGACGAGGCGGCCGTGCACGTCGAACAGCGCCACGCGGAGCGGGCCGGGCTTCGAGGTGCCGTACCGGATCACGGTGGCGGGGTTCATGGGATTCGGGCTCGCGACGGGGGGACCCGGGACGTGGCCTGCCACGACCCATAGCTCGAGGGGCGCCTCGAAGCCGGCCCCTCCCGTCAGCGAGCCACGGCACCGGAGCCGGACGCGGACGCGTCCCACGGCGGCTCCCAGCATCCCGGCCAGATCCTCCCTTCGGAAGAAGACCTGAAGATCGTTCACTCCGTTGCCGTCCCGGTCCCCGACGACGGCCGTCTTGCCTGGGACCGTCGGAACCGTCTCACCGGTTCCGGACTCGCGGCCGAGCGTGACGGACCCCGGTACGATCGCGTCCGCCTGGAACGCGCCGTCCACGGGTTCCACGAAGACCGGCCAGAGCGGCGGCCCTCCCGCGAGCGGAAGCGGCCGCTCGGCGGGCGACACGAACGCGCGCGCCGGGAGCCTCGCCGGGGCGCGGTTCAGGAGGATCGCGACGGTGTTGGCGTAGAGACTCGAGACCGCCAGGTCCGGCGCGCCGTCCCGGTTCCAGTCGCCGGCCGCGATGGAGTGGGCGCCCGCGGGCACGGCGATGTCCGTCTTGCGTCCGAATCGTCCCCCGCCCTCGTTGGGATAGAGGGAGAGCGTGTGCGCGAGCTGGTTCGCGATCGCGATGTCGGGCCGCGCGTCGCCGTTCAGATCGCGGATCAGGACTCCGTGCGCGCCGGCCCCGGCCCCCAGATCGACCACGTGGCGAAGCGCCGCGCCCGTCTCGCAGAGGAGCACCGAGGCGGTCCCGGCGTGAAAGTTGGCGACCACGAGGTCGGGCATGGCGTCGCCGTTCAGATCGGCGGCGGCGACGATGTGCGGCGAGGACGTGACGTAGTCGGTTTTCGCGAGGAAGGCTCCGCCGCCCGCCCCCCGGAGCACCGAGAGCGTTCCGGCCCCGTCGTTGGCGACGACGAGATCGGGCGCGCCGTCCCGGTCGAGATCGGCGATGTCCATGCCGTGGCTTCTCGCTCCGGTCTCGTATTCCCGGTAGTCCGGGAACGCGCCGAGCCCGTCGTTCGTCATCACCCCGACCGTGCCCGCGGTCTGGTTCGTGACCGCGATGTCGAGGGCGCCGTCCTGGTTCAGGTCCTCGACGTCCAGGATCATGGGAGAGCCCGGTATGGGGAAGTCCCGCCGCGCGCCGAACGTGCCGTCGCCGTTCCCGCGCATCACGCCGATCGCGTTCCCGCCCATCTGCGTGATCGCGAGATCGAGCCGGCCATCCCCGTCGAGGTCGCGCGGGAGAACGGTGTGGGGCATGGGAAGGGTCGGGTAGTCCACACGCGCTCCGAACGTCCCGTCTCCGGTTCCAAGGAGGCGCGTGATCGTGGCGGAACCCAGATTCGCGACCGTGAGGTCGAGGATCCCGTCCGCGTCCAGATCGCCCGCCGAGACGGTGTGCGGGATCTCGCCGACGGGGATCACGACCGGCGCCTGGAACTCGAAGTCGGGCGGCGGTGGAGGGCCCGTCGGCTCCAGGACACGGATCGTGAACGACCGCTCGGCGCTCAGCAATCCGTCCGTCACGGCGATCCATGCGGTGTCGAGGCCGGCGCCGGCCGGTCCTGGCAGGGCTCGCACCAGTCCTTCCGCGAGTCCGTCGCCGGGGATCGAGGTGGAAACCGAGAGATAGCCGGGCCCGTGACGAATGAAGAAGGAGAGCGGATCGCCGGACGCGTCGTACGCGTGGAGCGCCTGCTCGGCGCTCTCGCCCGCGACGACTTCCATGTCGACGGGCTGCGCGAGCGCGATGTCGGACGAGACCTCCAGGACGGTCACGACGACGCTCGCGGAGGTCCGCGTGCCGTGCGCGTCCGTGGCGTGGAACTCCAAGGGGAACGCTCCCGCCTGATCGAACCCGGGCACCCACTCGAGCCGTCCCGTGCCGTCGCCACGGTCCGAGAAGACGGCGCCGGGAGGCAGTGGCGTCGCCCCGAGCGTGAGGGTCTCGCCGTCGGGATCGGACGCCGAGACTTCCACGACGAGCCGGTCCCCCTCCGCCACCGAGGCGGAAGCGGGCGCGGCGACGACGGGGGCGCGATTCACGTTCCGCACCATGATCTCGAACGACCTCACGGTGATCGCGACTCCGTCGGTGGCCGAGATGGATCCGGTCTCCGATACGTTCTCGTCTTCATAGCCGGGAGCGACCCGGATCCACGCGCCATCCGGAGTCCCGTCGACCGTCATGTAGCCCGGACCCGACGCTTTCGCGAACGTGACCGCGTCTCCGTCCGGATCGGAGCCCGTGACGAACTGTTCCAGCGTCTCCCCCTCGAGCACCGGCATGTTGACCGGCTGCCCGAGAGCCGGAGGGCGGTTCACGTCGAGCACGGTGATCGCGAAGGACTTCTCGTCGGAGGCCAGCCCGTCGCTCACGCGCACGGTCGCCGATGCGCTGCCCGCGTTCTCGTATCCCGGCCGAAGCCGCGCCAGCCCCGTCGCGTGGCCGGTCCCGGGATCGAGGGTGACCACCTCCGCGTACGGAGGTCCCGACACGAGCGTGAAGGTGAGTCCCGTCCCGTCCGGATCCTGGGCCGTGAGCGGCTGCTCGGCGACGGCGTCTTCCGCCACGGTCATCGCGGTGAGGGGCGACAGGATCGGCGCGCGGTTCGCCGTCCCGCCGAAGGGGAGCCCGTCCGCGTCCCACCAGTCGCGTCCCAGCTTCAGGAGGTTGTCTCCATCGAGTCCCGAGCACGAGGAGTGGAACCCGGTGACGTAGGTCTCGGAAAGACCGGTCGAGGGTGCCACGTCGAGAGCCGGAGTGCCCGACGCGACCGTGATCTCGAGCGTCGCGACACGGTACGCGCCGGGCGGCAGACCGGCGCCGCCGGAGTACCCGTGGTGATAGTCGGATTCGTTCGACGCCGGCCCTTCGGTGAGGGTCATGGTCGGGATGTGATTCGTGAAGGCGCCCCACGCGACGGTGCCGTTCGTGGCGCGCAGGACGATCTCGTACCCGCGAAGGGTGAGCGGACCGTCGGCGGTGGCGCAGACCGCGGGCGTGCCGTCGCGGTTCGAATCCGTGCGGAGGTAGATGTCGACCGCGGTCGCGCCTGCAGGGCGAACCGCGTCCGCGCTCGTGGAGACTCCGTCCCCGTCCGCGTCGAGATAGAGATACTGCGCTCGAGCGATCGAGGGAAACGCCGCGAGGAGGAGCGCAACGGCAAGACAACGGATCGCGGGGATCGGCATGGATGCGCGCTCGCGGTGGGATCTCGGGATCGACCTCCAGCATGAGCCAGATCGATGCCAGCCGCCAGTGGCCACAGGTATCCCGAGCGGGTAGACGAACGTGGAATCACCACCACCGTCGTTCCACGCCACGGCTCCCGGTTGCCACTTCCTTCGCGGGGCGTCACATCTTCCCGTGCTGGCATGAAATGACAGCACCCACCTGACAGCCTGTCATGCCGTCCTCCTCGGGCGGCGCGGGCACCAGCCAGCGCGAACCCCCCTGAACCCATTTCCTCCCTGAGCGTTGGGCGGACGTCGTTCCAGGAACACCGTCGAGGCACGCGGCGTGCAAAAGGCACGACCGTACCCAACGCACGGAGGTGGGTTATGGAGAGACGGGACCACTGGTATGGGAAGCGGTTGGCGTTCGCCCTCCTCATCTCGGTCCTCGCTCACGCCGTGCTCGCGTCCATGTCGGAAGGACGCCCGAACATACGCGACGGGTTCTTCGCCGCGTACCCGAGCGCGGTGGGCACCCGGCTCGACAACCTCCCGAGCATCACCATGCACTGCGGTGCGTGCCACTACCGCTTCACCGGTGGCGGCCCGAGAAATCCCTACGGCGCCACCGTGGAAGCGGCGCTCGGGAGCTTCCCCAACACCGATGACGGGCGCAGGCAGGCCGTCCTGAGCGTGCAGAACCAGGATCAGGACACCGACCTGTACACCAGCGTCACCGAAATCACGAACCTCACGTATACGAACACGCCGACGTTTCCCGGCCTCAACAGCACGAACGTCTCGCAGGTGACGAACGTGAACGACATCCTGGCCTACCTCACGCCGACCACCGGAGGCGACTTGACGCCGCCCACGGTCACCGTGAGCGCTCCGAATGGAGGCGAGAGCTGGTCCGGAGGCCAGCAGCGCTCGATCACCTGGAGCGCAACCGACAACGTGGCGGTATCCTCCGTCGACATCTTCTACCGCGACGCGGAGAGCCTGCCCTGGACGCCCCTCGCGATGGGGGTCGCGAACACGGGGACCTTCACCTGGTTCGTCCACAACACGCCGAGCGCCGCGGCACGCGTGCGCGTGCTCGCGCGGGAC
>DASTBC010000014.1 GCA_035712245.1 Candidatus Eisenbacteria bacterium | reverse complement strand
TGCTCGCCGCGGCGGGATCGCCGAACGTCCACCCGCACGCCGTCAGCGACTCGGTGGAGCGCGCACAATGGGACCGATCCATGCAGCGCAGCGGGTACGACCTACTCGTCCTGCAGACGTTCTTTCTCGATGTTCTGGAGCGCCGCGTGTCCGATCCCGACTCCATCCGCGCTCGCGCGATGGAGTTCTTCGGCGTGCAGGGGCCCTGGTACACCGTCGGCTACCGCATGGCCGTGACGGTCGAGCGAGCCCAGGGAAGGGACGCGCTCCTCGCGTCGCTCTGCGATGCTCCGAGGCTGCTCGAGGCGTACAACCGATCGGCGCCCCAGGACGCGGAACTCGTCCTGTCTGATGGGCGGCAGATACGGGCCGTCTGGTCCGAGCGGCTGCTTCAGCTCCTTGCCGGAATGCCGGTCACCACGAGCCCACGGTGAGTCCCGCGGTCACGGCGCGCCCGGGCGCGGGAAACCCCTTCACCTCCGAGTAGTCGCGGTCGAGCGCGTTCGTCACGCGCACGGTGGCCCTCGCGGGCATCCACTGCTGGAGCGACAGGCTGGCGCCGAGGTCCAGGGCCGCGTACCCGGGCGTGTCCCCGCGGAGCACGTTCCCTTCCACGTCGATGAAATCGAACGGATCGCGCACCGGATCCACCCACCGCCACGCGCCCGTGACGGTGAGCGCGCGGGTCGCCGTGATCTCCCCCGAGGCGGTGAAGCGCCATTCCGGCCGCTTCGAGAGGCGGCGGTCGGGATCGTCGGGGTCGGGCTCGTCCTCGGGATCCGTCGTGTCGACGGCGATCAGGTGCGCCGCGCCGGCGCGCAGCGTGAGGCGAGCGTGCGGGATGACGCGAAGGGAGTAGTCCTGTCCCTCGATGCGCGCGCGCCCGATGTTCTCGGGCACGAAGAACGAGCTCGACTGGATGAGATCCTGGAACTCCGTGTGATGGTGGGTCGCGCTCACCGCGAGCCGCCCGCCGAGCCAGGACGCGTCGGCGCCGAGTTCCCACGTCGTGGAGCGCTCGGGGCGCAGCGAGTCCGCGCTGTATCCGGGGTAGTAGAGATCGCTCAGGCTCGGCGCCGTGAAGGCCCGGCCGTACCCTCCGCGGAAGGTGACGCCCGTCTCGTGCCACCGGATCCCCGCGGCGACGCGCGGAAGACCGTACGAACCGTGGCGCGAGTGGTCGTCGAGCCGGATCCCCGCGTCCGCAACGACGCGCCCGCCCCACTCGGCGTGGAGCTGGCCGTAGAGCGACCGCGCGTGAACGCTCCGCTCGAACGCGGTGTCCGACTCGAAGCCGAAGAAGGACGAGCGGTCCGAGCGGTCCACGTGCTCGCCGCGGTACTCCGCCCCCGCGAGGAGCGAGAGCCCGGCCGACGGCTCGACGCGCGCGCGCAGCGCGCCGATCCCGCGCGTGTTCGAGAGGTCGGTGTCCTGGAAGTCGCCGCCCGGGCTGTTCGGACCGTTGTCGTTCTCGATGCGACCGTAGAGTCCGGACACCTCCGCCTCGACCTCCGCGCCCGGCGCGACCGCCCGCTTCCAGGCCGCGGTCCCCGCGAGCACGCGATCGGTCTCGTCGTAGTTCGGGTCCGCGACCTGCTTGGACGAGCCGAACGGCGAGAGCGTCGTGTCGGCGCCGTCGAACGTGAAGTCGTACGGAAGCTCCTTCTCGGCCCCGGTGGCGAACGCGCTCACGCGGATCCGGTTCGACGCGCCCGCGATCGCGTCCAGGCGCGCCGTCGCGTTCCAGCCCGCGTATCCGTCACGCTCCCGGAATCCGTCCGAGCCCAGATGGGTGACCGAGAGGCCGACCGGCATCGAGCCGGCCATGCCGCTCCACAGGGCATTTCCGCGGAAGGTCTCGCCGTCTCCGTACTCCGCGAACGCGCGGAGACGTTCCGGCGCGGACGGCTCCCCCTCGACGCGGGTCAGGAGCTGGATCACGCCGCCGACCGCGCCGGAGCCGTAGAGCGAGGACGCAGGACCCCCGAGCACCTCCACCCGGCGGATGCCCGGATCGGTGAAGTCCGCGAAGTCGAACGTGCCGAGCCAGGGCCCGTTCAGCGGAACGCCGTCGAAGAGGACGAGCGTGTGACGGGGATCGGCGCCCCGCAGCCGCACGTCCGTCAGCTTCCCGGGACTTCCCGAGCGCTGCACGTCGACCGCGGGCACCTGGCGGAGCGCCTCGGCGAGGAGCAGGGGGCGCTGGGCTTCGAGCCGCTCCTCGTCGATCACCGTCACGTCGAGCGGCACCCGGTCGAGCGGGAGCGGCGTGCGCTCGCCGGTGACCACGACGGGACGGAGGTGATAGCGAGGCTCCTCGGCCACCGCGGGGACCGCGGTGGCGGAACCGGGCGCCTCCGTCGCCTTCGCGGCGGCAGAGTCGGCGCCGGCCGGAGGCGGTGGGGGCGGCACGGGCTCCTGAGCGTGCGAGCGAATCGGGGTCGCGAGAATCAGCGTGGCCAGAACGGAGGCGAGCGCGAGCGGTGCGGAGCGGAGCGGTCCCATGGTCCTCCCTCTCGAAGGATGGGTCGTGATCTGGAGAGAGGGCCGGTCTCCTGACTCGCGGGTCGTCCTCCGGCGGCGCCTTCCCGGGTTCTTCCCCAGTGGCACGAGGCCGCCTTCGTCACCGCTCACAGTGGCGGGGCCGTGTCGGGTTTCCACCGACTTCCCAGGCCTCGAAGATCGAGGCCCTTCCCCCTCCCGCCGGGCGCAGGGCGCCGCGGCGCGTGAACCTTAGCGCGGGCGGCGCCCGGGGGTCAATCGCGCGGCAACGAAAGGGAACTCAGCGCTACGTGGCCCGTGCGAGCGGGCGGAGGCATTGCGAGGGGGGCCGCAGCCGACTGGATCCAGCGGGGTCCCGCCAGTCGATTCGTCGTCGGGGTGCTCGCCAGTCGGAGGCCCCACGAACGGCAGCACGAGCTGCCGGTGTCCGTAGAGTAGGGGGGGGGGCGGGGCGGGGGGGGGGGGCG
>DASTBC010000013.1 GCA_035712245.1 Candidatus Eisenbacteria bacterium | reverse complement strand
AGAGCAGGAACGCGCCGCCGATCAGCCGGATCCAGGCCCGGCCTCCCACCAGCGCGTCGGTGAGCGCCGTGAGGCCGAGCGCGGCGATCGCGCCGTACACGGCGTCGGCCGCGGCGGCCCCGAGTCCCGTGAAGAGGCCCGACAGGCGGCCGTCCGCCAGCGTGCGGCGGATGCAGAGGATCCCGATCGGTCCGACCGGTGCCGCGATCGAGAACCCGATCACGACGCCTCTCACGACGAGCGCGACGTCCACGCGGCGATTGTCTCCCCGGAGTCATTCGACTATACTGATCGGCTGTCACAGAATTCCCAAAGACGAGGAGACAATCAAGGTGATTGCGGCGACTCAGGTCAAGGTCGGGATGGTCATTCTCCACGACGGCAAGCCCTGCCGGGTGACGAACGTGCTCCACGTGACGCCCGGGAACTGGCGCGGGATGGTCCACGCCAAGATGGTGAACCTCATCACGGGCTCGCAGGTCGAGCACCGGTTCCGCTCCGAGGACAAGGTGGAGCGCGCCGAGCTGGACCATCACCCGCTCCAGTTCCTCTACCGCTCCGGCGACGAGTTCACGTTCATGAACACCGAGAACTACGAGATGTCGAACCTGCCGTCCGAGTACCTCGGCGACGCCGTGAACTACCTGATGGACGGCATGACCGTCGACGTCTCGTATTTCGACGGCAAACCGGTCGCCGTGGATCTGCCCATGTTCGTCGAGCTGGAGATCGTGGAAACCGATCCGGTCCTCCGCGGAGCCACGATCTCGTCCTCGCCGAAGAGCGCCACGCTCAACACGGGACTGGTGGTCAAGGTGCCGCAGCACATGTCGATCGGCGATCGCGTTCGAATCGACACCCGCGACGGGAGCTTCGTCGAGCGGGTATAGTCTCCGGTGCGCGCCGACCCCGGCCGGGCGCACCCAGGAGGAGAAGATGAAGCTTCTGGCCGGAGTGTTCCTCCTGGCGCTCTGCGCGACTTCATGGAGCGCGGTCGTCTTCGCCGCCGACCCCCCCGACTCGTCCGCGGTTCTGCCATCCGCGGCTCCGACTTCCGCGGTTCCGCCTGCCCCGGCGGACACTTCCGCGGTCTCGTCTCCCGGCGCCACGGATTCGCCCGCGGAAGCGGCTCCTTCGGCACCCATCACCGTGATCCTCCGCGACGGCACGGAACGGAGGTACCAGAAGGTCGAACCCTGGCCCGGCGACTTCGTTCGGGCACAGCGGTCGGACGGCAAGTACGATTACATCTCGAAGCATGACATCGCGAAGATCACGGGCGAGATCACGCAGGACGTGCTCGGTCGCGGTGTCGCGGTCGGCAAGAGTCCCCAGGAGGACGAAGAGGAGGACGACGGCCCAGGTTTCTTTCGCTCGGGCCGGCTCCCGGAAAAGAAGGTCTTCCCGCTCCTCCAGGCGGGGATCCTGGCGCGATTCGATGATCCGCCCAACGGAGACTCCAAGAACCACTGGTTCGACGTGGGAGCGTTGGTGAATCTCTCTCCGAAGGTTGCGCTCGGAGGCACGATCGGGATTGCGACCGATTACGACTACAGCCGGATCAACTTCAAGGCACGGCTCCGGCGGTGGCTCAACAAGGGACTCGCGATCGATGTCGCGCCCGGCTTCTTCATTCCCAGGGTCGGCACCCCGTTCGAATCCGGACCGGATCTGCAGCGTGATGGAATCGGCTTCGTGACGGAGTTGGCCGTCTCTCCGTCGGATTACCTCACGCTCTCGTACATGGTCGAAGTCGTGGGAGTGGATGCTACGACGTACATACCGGGCACGAGCATTCCGCTGTCCTCGACGACCGAGACGGACATCGGCCACTTCTTCGGCCTGAAGACGGGCGGAGGATTTGGATTCCTCGGAACCGGTCTGATCCTCTTGGGATTGTTCGCCGCCAGCAACTGAGCGAGCCCGGCCGTTGCATGGCCTCGAGCCGGCTCCGCGATCGAACATTCGGACCCCCCGACATCTCTCGCCCCGAGAGCGTGCGCTTTCGGTGATCGCCGGCGTTTCCCTCTACGGGAGCTCTCCCCCCGCGGAGGCGTATGAAGCGCGTCACACTCGGCGTCCTGGCGCTGCTCTGCATCGGTGTGGCCACGGTCTGGAACGGGTCTTCCCGGGCGCAGGGGCCCGCGGACTCAACGAGCGCCGTTCCACCCGACTCCCTCGCTTCGAGCACGGTTCGGTCCGGTACCCCGATCCCGACGCTTCCACCCGCACCCGACTCGATCCTCGTGGTCCTCACGACCGGCTCCGTGCTCCGCTACGCGCGCGTGGAACCCTGGCCGGGGGGGTTCGTTCGCGCGTTTCGCAGCGACGGGACCTTCGAACATCTCCCCTCGGACGACGTCCGACGGATCGGTACCGAGGGCAACGACTGGACCGAAGAGGTCCTGGAGCGGCGCGAGGCGATCGGGACGAGGCCGGCCGTCCGGCCCGTCGTGGTCCCGAAGCTCCGGGGGCGACCACTCCCCGCGAAGAAGGGCTTCCCGTTGCTTCAGGCGGGCGCCCTGGGTCGCCTCGACGATCACCCCAATGACGAGACCGAGCTCGTCGCGGCATTCGATTTCGGCGTCATGGAGAACCGGAGTCCGCGACGGTCCCGGGGCGTATCGCTCGGAGTGGTGACGGACGGCGACTACACCCGCGTTTCACTGAAGCCGAGACTTCGAGTCTGGTTCGGAGAAACGCTCTCGCTGGACGTCGCGGCCGGACCCTTTCTGCCGATCGACAGCAAGGACTCGCCCGCGTCACACGGCCCCGTCGGATTCGTCGGGGACGTGTCGTTCACGCTCGGAGACTGGGTCTCGCTGACCTCCCTCGTCGAGGTGGTCGAGGCCGAGAACCCCCGGAACCTCTACGGTGCTGGAACCGTTTCCACGGGCTCGGAGACCGATGTCTCGTATTACCTGGGAGCCAAGGCAGGAGGGGAGATGTCCTTCGTCGTGATGGGCTTGATGCTCCTCTCGGCTCTCGCATACGTATCGGCACGCTGATGGATGCGTGCGCTTCGCTCCGCGTGACCGTTTTCTCCATGGTGAGAGGTCTCACCACGGGAGGGATCATGAATCGACGCGCCTTGGTGTTGCTCGCACTCACGATCGTACTGTTCGTCGGTCCCGAGCGGACATTGGCTTCGACGCCGGACGGCACGCAGAAGGGCAAGGACCTGACCTTTCGAGGCTATCCGGCCCCAGAGACCCAGATGTACTTCCTGTTCCAGACCGGAATGATCTACATGGTGGACGCCGAAGACGAGCCGGCCCGGCTCACCATCGACGCCGGACTCATGAAGAATCTCGGACCCAGCTGGGCGGTCGGCGGCAATCTGCATCTCGAGAGCGGCGACGAGGAAGGCGGCATCGGCGCGCTCGTTCGAGGACGGCGATGGCTGAGCCGTTCCGTCTCGGTGGATCTGGCAACCGGCTTTCTCTCGCCGACGGAGTCGTACCCCACCAACGGGGGAACCGAGACCTCCTGGATCACCCAGGCC
>DASTBC010000012.1 GCA_035712245.1 Candidatus Eisenbacteria bacterium | reverse complement strand
GATCCCGCCCCGGTCCGTTCGTCGTGTTCCTAGAGCCGGTCACGGTGGCATCCGGATCCAAGGAGGTGCACGATGGAAGGCGCGAGATCGGTGGGGCGTACGTGGGCTGGACGCGTGATGAGCGCGCTGGCGGCGGTGTTTCTGCTGTTCGACAGTGTGACGAAGCTTCTCGGGATCGCCCCGGTGCTGGATTCATTCGGCCGACTGGGGTATCCGGCCGGAATCGTTACGGGCATCGGAATCTTGGAGCTCGCCTGTGTCGTCCTCTACGTGACACGGCCTGTCGCCGTGCCGGGCGCCGTCCTGTTGACCGGATTTCTCGGCGGTGCCGTTGCCAGCCACGTGCGGGTCGGCGATCCACTCTTCAGCCACGTCCTCTTCCCCACCTACGTGGGGGCTCTTCTCTGGGCCGGGCTCGTCCTGCGGGACGAGAGGCTCCAGACGCTCTTCGCCAGGAAAGGAGCACTCCGATGAAATTCATGACGATGGTGAAGTCCTCCGAGAACTCAGGACCGCCGCCACAGGGATTGATGGACGCGATCGCCAAGCTCGGCGAGGAGGCGGGGCGCAACGGCGTCATGGTGGATATGGGCGGCCTCATGCCGACCGCTCACGGGGCAAGGGTCCGGGTGTCCGGCGGAAAGGTCACCGTGACCGACGGCCCGTTCGCCGAGGCGAAGGAGGTGATCGGGGGCTTCGCGGTGTTCGACGTCCCCTCCAAGGACGAGGCCGTTACCTGGACCAAGCGTTTCATGGAGGCGCACATGGAGCACTGGCCGGGCTGGGAAGGCGAAACCGAGATCCGTCAGCTCTACGACGGCGCGCCGGTGCCGGCGAAGCGTTGACCCGAGGGTTCGTGCGCGCTGATGGGAGCCCCGGTGGCGAGAGCGGCCGGGGCTCCACCGGCTCCGAAAAGCTGGCTTGGAGCCCGCCACGCGACCTATAATCCGATCACCGTCGCGGGAGCTGCTCGACCCCGGCGGATGTCGGTGGTTCCAGCCCCCCTTCGGAATCCCCCCTCGGTCCTCCTCGGCACGCGAACTCTGCCGGCTCGACGGTCCCCGCCTCGTCAGGTCCCCTCGCGAGTCCAGTCTCCCCCCTGATCTGCGGCACCACTCGGCCGGTCGATGGGCTCGACGTGTCCGCGGGATACCGCGGATCCGAACGTCGAACCCGGGGGCGCGCTCGCATGGCACGACTGAACCAATCGTTCCGCGGGAGCACGATCTCGATCGTGCTCCTCACCGCCTTCTGCCTCTTGGAACCGGCCCGATCCGACGCCCAGACGGGCGAGATCATCGGGACCGTCACCGACAGCCTGGGCCAACCCGTGCCCTACGCGAGCGTGAACGTGCAAGGGACGACGCTCGGAGGTCGGGCGAACTCGCAGGGCATGTATACGATCCGAGGCGTGCCGGTTGGGATCTACACCCTCGCCACGAGGATGGTGGGCTATGCGCCCTCGCAGAGGCCCGGTGTTCGTGTCGACGCCGGCCGCGGTACCCGGGTGGACTTCCGGGTCCTGGCGAAGCCCGTCCCCGTCCGCGGCGTCGTGATCCAAACGTCCCCGACCATGAGCGTCCGAGTGCGGGACAGCGCGATCAAGAACTACGTGACAGGGAAGGAGCTTCACTCGATGCCGGTGGACGACCTCGAGGGGGCCATCCAGCTGAAAGCGGGCGTCCTCTCACACCAGGGTGAGCTCCACTTCCGAGGCGGCCGTGGCGACGAAGTGCTCACGATCGTGAATGGGATTGCGAGCCGGAGCCCGCTCGACGCGCAGGGCATCGACCTGGGGCTGCTCTCGGTCTCCGCCAGCGAGCAGGTCCTGGGGGGCATGGACGCACGGTACGGAAACGCGCTGTCCGGGGTCATCAACATCTCGACGCGCGAGGGCACGGACCGGTTCGAAGGAGAGGTTCGGGTCTTCACCGACCGGTACGGTGAGGAGGACAAGTCGTTCCAGAACTTCGCGAGACTGAGCGCCGCCCTGGGCGGACCGTTCCTGTTCCCGAGAACGAACTACTTCGTGTCCCTGGAAGGGACCTATAGCGACACGCATCTCCCAAGCGTCAAGACGCATCGCGAACATCGGTTCCTGGATTTCATCCGCCTGGGAAACCGCCAGTCCAACAGCGCCAGGCTCTCGGGCAAGCTCACGTTCCGGCCGACACCGGACCAGAAGCTGAACTTCGAGCTGATCCGGAACTCCGAGCTGGTGAGCGAGTTCCACAACCGGTGGAACCGTGCGGGGTTCGTACAGATCCTGCAAGACTCGACAGCGCCCACCGACGGCGCCGTGACCACGCGGTTCGGCACGTGGTCCTTCTACCAGGTCGATTCGACCTACGTGCCGATGAACACGGCCGAGCATCTGCCCGTGATCGAGGACGACTATCTTCAGACCGCGATCACCTGGAGGCACGTGGTGAGCGAAAGCACGCTGTACAACGTGCGGCTCTCGCGTCAGGCGTGGAGGTCGGCGACGGACGTTCTCGACCGGATGCCCTGGGAATACCAGCAGCAGCCGAACCAGTACTACGACGCTCAGAACCGCGTGGATGGGTCGTATTACGTGACGAACGGCGATTACCCGTTCTATGAAAGCAAGGAGACCGTCACGTACATGATGAACGGCGATGTCTCCACGAGCCTCGCCGGCCACCACCTCATGGCGGGCGGAGAAGTGAGCTACAACGACCTGGGATTTCTCCGGACCAACTTCCCGAACGTGGTCACCGGAGAGAATCGGTACGGCGCCGACCGGGACGAATTCCGCTTCTACAACCCCGAAGGGTCGTTCTTCCTCCAGGACCGCTGGCAACACGAGGGGTTGGTGCTGAACGCCGGCGTGCGGTACGACTACTTTTCCGTGGGCAACCAGATCTCCTCGGCCGAGGTCGTGGACCGCCTCAAGACCCAGGTCAGCCCTCGAATCGGAGTTGCCCACCCCATCTCCGAGCGTGACGTGATGAGCTTCCACTACGGCAGGCTGTTCCAGGTCCCCGACCGGCAGTACCTCTATCAGGGCCGGCTCATCTCCGCCACGACGCGCGGGAATCCCAATCTGGACGCTCAGACGACTACGAGCTACCAGCTGGGTGTGCAGCATCTCTTCACCAGGGACGTCTACGGGCAGTTCGGCGTCTACTTCAAGGACATCTACGGGCTCCTCACGACGGTTCCCCAGACGGTCCCGGGTGTCGCCACGACGGTGGAGACGTACGTGAACGGCGACTACGCCTCTTCACGGGGAGTGGAGGTCTCCCTGATCAAGCGTTTCGGCCGCGGCTTCGGCGGCGAGGTTCATTACACGTACGGAAACGCGACGGGGACCGCGTCGGATCCGAACCGTGCGCTCCCGGACCAGGGCAACCTCAGGGACCAGTTCAAGCCCACGTCCGAGCAGCCGCTCCGCTGGGATCAACGCCACACGTTCACGGCCACCCTGGCGCTCGGCAACGAGCGAGACTGGAGAGGCACGTTCGTCTTTCAGTTCGGCTCGGGGTTCCCGTACACGCCGCGGGCGCGGGAGGAGCGCCGGGAGAACCCGGAGGCCGTGCACTCCCGCCGTCTTCCCTCCGCGTCGACGCTCTCGTTCCAGGGGGAGCGCTACTTCCGCGTTTGGGACCAGCACGTGACGATCTACCTGCAGGCGACGAACCTGCTCGACGCCCGGAACATCGCGAACCTGCAGCCGAGCCTCTGGCCGCCCGGCGCGCTCCATTCAAGGTCGTACGAGATCTACTACACGGAGACCGGGCGGGCCGGGGGAGCGTTCCTGACCCAGGATCAGGACGGGGATGCGAGGGAGGACTGGATTCCGGTCGAGGACGCGCGCGTGTTCCAGCCGGGACGTTCCATCCGGGTGGGACTCGGGGTGGAGTTCTGAGAGAAGCTCGAGATTGGCCGTCTCCCGTGGTGGGCCCCGGTGGGCCGATGCGCCGGGCCGCAGCTTCGTGACTACGGGCCGGTCAC
>DASTBC010000011.1 GCA_035712245.1 Candidatus Eisenbacteria bacterium | reverse complement strand
CTCGCGGACGAGCAGCTCTTCCGCTCGATCGACGCGTCACGCCTCGTCAACGCGGCGCGTCCCACGATCTTCGGAACCTTCAGCTGCACGGTGGGGAAGTTCGACGAGCCGAACTCGGACGGCCTCGGGGAGCGCCTCCTCGAGCTGCCGCAGGGAGGATCCGCGGCGTCCATCGCCGCCACCGACGATGCGTTCGGCGCGGCGAGCACCCAGCTGAACGACGACTTCGTGAAGTATCAGTTTCCGCTCGCACCGAGAGTGGACTCGCTCCGGACCTCGGGAATCGCGCTGGCGCTCGGGAAGAACGAGAACGCCAACACGACGGAGTTCTCCACGCGGAAGTACGCGTTCCTCGGAGATCCCGGGCTGACACCGCCCGTTCCGCGGGGGCGCGGCGTCTGGGAGAAGGGGCCGCTCGACTCGATCCTGCGCGGAGAGGTGGCGGTGCTCCGCGGACACGCGCTTGCCGCGGGGAGCGCGCTACCCGACACGCTCTCGGCGGGAGTCGCGGACGTGATGATCCAGGGCCCGCCGATCCGGCGCACGCAGACGGCGCCGGCGAACGGGCTCACGGCAGACTACTTCGTGCCGGGCTACACGCTCTTCCGCGGACCGGTCCCGGTGGACCGTGGCAGGTTCGAGGTGCGGTTCGTGGTGCCGACGGACGCGCGCATCGCCGGCCCGGGAGGACGCCTTCGCGCGCTCCTCTCGGAAGCGGGGGGCCTCGGTGCGGGTCTCGCCGTGGACTCGATCCGGATCGCCGCCGCGGCCCCGACGCGGGTCGACGTCGAGCCGCCGACGATCCGGCTGCGGTATCCCTCGGCCGCCGACTCGACGCTTCGTCCCGGGGACCGGCTCACCATCGAGATCGCCGACTCGAGCGGCATCGACCTCACGCGGATCGACAATGCCCACAGCATCTTCATCCTCATCGACGACCGCGGGACCCCGCACGAGATCACGGGCCAGTTCGTCTACGAGGAAGGGAGCTACACGCGCGGGTCGGCCGAATTCGTCGTCCCCGATCTCGGGGACGGGCCCCACCGGCTCGAGATCCACGCCTCGGACACGTTCCGGAACATCGCGGTCCAGAACTTCATCGTGGACGTGGCCCGCTCCGCGAGCTCGGGGAGCGCCCTCGTCATGGACCAGGTCTTCAACTACCCGAATCCATTCCCCCAGGAGACCTATCTCCATGCCCGCCTGAACCAGCCGGCACGGCTTCGGGTCAAGATCCTCACGGTGGCGGGGAGAAGGGTCCGCGAGATCGACCTGGACGGGAAGGCGGGGGAGAACTATATCCCTTGGGACGGGCGCGATTCCGTTGGAGAAAAGGTGGCCATCGGGGTGTACCTGTTCCACGTCACCGCAGAGTCACCCTCAGGCGGCCGTGTCACGGCCGTCGGACGGGCCCTCCGGACCGATTAGCGACGGGAGCCGTCGGCTTGACCCCCATCGAATCCTTCGATATTATAGGTGCTCCACCGGGGCGCGCTCGCGTCCCTCTTTTTCATTCCGAAGGAGGTTTCCGAATGAGTCGCTTCGCTACCGTCTGCCTCGCTCTCGTCCTCCTCCTGGGAGCGTTCGGTTCCGCCCGGGCCCAATCGGAGGCCGGAGCCCAGTCCCTTCTCTTCGCGCCCGGGACCAGGGCCGAGGGTATGGGCCGTGCCGGCGTGGCCCTCGTCAACGACGCGAACGCCATCTGGTGGAACCCCGCCGCGCTCGCGTTCATTCGCGGCCACGACGTCAGCGCCTCCTACTACGATCTCGTGCCCGGCCTCGCCGACGACGTGAACTACACCTATCTCACCTACGCCCAGCGCGTGGAGGGGCTCGGCGGGATCGGCGGCAGCTTCACCTATCTGAACTACGGGAAGAGCGAAGCGACCGACGTCGACGGGAACGTGATCGAGGAGTTCAACAGCTACGAGCTCGCCCCCACGGTCGCGTACGGAACGGATCTCATTTCGAACATGGGAATCGGCGTGGCGCTGAAGCTGGTCCGTGTCGATCTGGCGCCGGCGGACGTGACCCAGGACCAGGTCGCGGGACAGGGAACGACCTTCGCCGCCGACTTCGGCTGGCTCTACAAGATCCCCAGCTGGAAGGCGGCCATGGCCGCGACGATCAGCAACATCGGTCCGGACATCGCGTTCGTGGACGAGGAGCAGTCCGATCCGCTCGGCCGGAACATCCGCGTCGGCGCCGCGTACGCTCCGTTCGAGACGGAGGCCCACAAGTTCACGGTCAGCGCGGACGCCGTGCGATTCCTGCTTCCGGGGCGCGTCCTCGCGATCGATCAGTGGGGCGTGGGCGGCGAGTACGAGTTCAACCGGCTCATCGCGCTCCGTGCCGGGTACTACAGCGATCCGATCGGGGACATCGAGGACGTGACGTTCGGACTCGGTCTGATGTTCCGGGGCTTCCGCATCGATTACGGCAGCTTCCCCCAGGCGACGGGGCTCGACCGGGCTCAGCGCTTCTCGCTCGGCTACCACTTCTAGAATCCAGATCCACGTGCGTCGGATCCGGGGGTTCACACGGTGGACCCTCCTTCTCCTCGGGAGCCAAGCCCTCGTCCAGGGCTTGGCTCCCGGCCCATCCGACGCCGCTTCCGTGGACCGTCGCGCGCTCCGCGCGACGCGTCCTTCGGTCGAGACCACCCGGACGGCGGCCCCGTCTCCCACCGCGAAGGCGAGCCGCGACCTGTTCGCGCGCCGATCCGCGCTTCGCTCCCAGGCCCCGCACCGGTTCGGGCCGAAGCGGGACACGCCGTGGATCACGAAGGGGCGCCCGCCGCTCGCGTCCACGATCGGGGGGAAGCTCCAACGCACGTCGGCCTTCACGGGCGTTCCCGACACCGTTCGCATGCTCGGCATTCGCGTGGACTTCGAGACCGACCGCCTGGGCTCCCAGACGAGCACGCCGGACGGGAAGTTCGACTACCGGGACGGGAAGGCGCTCGGCATCGTGATCGATCCGCCCCCGCACGACCGCGCCTACTTCCTGTCCCATCTCGAAGCGATGGCGCGGTACTGGCGCGAGCAGTCCTACGGCAATCTCGTGGTCGAGTACGACGTGTATCCGCAGGCGGACTCGGCGGCGTACCGGATGGGTGACACGGGGGACTACGGGCCGTGGACCCTGGGGCAGGCCTCGTACGAGTCGGCGCAGAATTTCTTCCGCGACGCGATCTTCGCCGCCGACAGCACGGACTCGATCCCATTCGGCGACTTCGACGCGGTCGTCGTGTTCCACGCGGGCTCGGACTACCAGGCCGACATCCTGGGCGACAGCCAGCGCGACATTCCCACGTTCCAGATCGGGCTCGTCGATTCGGTCCCCGTGAACGGCGGCGCGCTCGGCATCCACGGCGGCATGGTGATGCCCGAGACCGAGAATCAGGACGGCTTCTACGGGGCCCTCAACGGGACGATGTCGCACGAGTTCGGACACATCCTGGGGCTTCCGGATCTCTATGACATCTACACGTTCTTCCCGGCGGTCGGGGTGTGGAGCAACATGGACTCCGGGTACCTCCTCGGAACGCTGCTCCAGGACGCGCAGTCGGGCGAGATCGTCGAGGCGAGCGGGATCCTGCCGGTCAGCCTCGACCCCTGGTGCAAGGCGGCGCTCTGGCCCGACGGAGTCGAGCTGGTCGACCCGGGCCGGTCGCTCGAGACGGCGCTGCGCTCCACCCAGCTCACGGACCGGCTCCTCAAGGTGCCGCTCGGCTCGGACGAGTACCTGCTCGTGGAGAACCGCCAGCTCGACCTGAATGGGGACAACACGATCTACCTCGACCGGGACTCGACGACGCACGTGATCCTGGGCCCCGGGCTCTCGAGCGACGACTCGCTCGACACGGTCGGGAACAAGGAGTTCGACTTCCTCCTGCCGAACGGAGGGATCCTCGTCTGGCACATCGACGAGACCGTGATCTGCACCCCGATCGACGAGGTCACGTTCCTCTGCGGGCCGAACGCGAACCCCGACCTGGGAGTGAACTCGAACCCGGAGCGTCTGGGGGTGCGGCTCCTCGAGGCGGACGGGATCCGCGACATCGGCGATCCCAACTCGTTCTACTTCTTCGGCGGACCCTTCGACCCGTACTTCGTCGGGAACCACACGCTCCTCACGGACGACACCAATCCCAACGCGCGCACGAACGACGGCGCGCGAAGCCACGTGCGGCTCGAGGTCGGCTCGCCGCCGGACACGCTCATGTCGGTGAGCGTCACGTCCGAGTGGCGACTCGCGGGATGGCCCGTGCGGGCGGGGACGGCGCTCACGGGGAGCGCGCCGACCTATGGCAGCATGCGCCACGACAACCGCTGGTCGGTGGTCACCGCGGCCGACAGCCTGATCTACGCGTGGATGGCGGACGGCACTCCCTACTACGAGGACCGCGGGGACGGCGAGTGGGCGGCGCTGCCTTCCAAGATCCGGTTCCCCGTGCTCTTCGCGGACAGCCTCCACCCCGTGACCCAGGTCCCCCCGTCCCATGGCTCCGCGGTCGTGGCGACCGGACTGGACGGCCTTGTGTACGCGTATCGGCCCGCGCTCCGGGACGACCCGACGTCGATCCCGCTCGCCGGATGGCCGCCCCTGCTCGACACGGATACGCCGACCGTGACCGCGACGACCGCGCCCGTGCTCGCGCCCACGGAAGACGTCGTGGTCGGATCGAGCGGCGTCCTCGTCGGGGCGAGCGACGGGCGCGTCTTCGTCATCACGCCCTCGGAGGATCCGAACGTGGCGCCGCGGGTGACCGCGGTGGCCGACACGCTCCTGACCGAGAGCGGCATCGACACGAGCCCCGTCACCTCGAATCTCGCGGTCGGCCGCTTCCGGGGAGCCGGCGGCTACCACGTCGCCTTCGCCCTCGAGAGCGGCGTCATTCGCGTCGTGCAGCAGACGACCAAGGATCCGGGCCGCTTCGTGACGCACTGGAACGCGGGCGGGCCCGGCTTCGCGCCGAAGCTCCTCGGGATCGACCTCGATCGCGACCCGGATCGAGATCTCGAGCTCGTCGTGGCCGATCCCGCGACGAAGCAGGTCCACGCGTACGATCTCGACGGGAACGACCTTGCCGGATGGCCGGTGAGCGTGCCCGCGGGGTTCGACAGCCCGCCCGTGGCGGGCGATCTGGACGGGGATGGATTCCCCGAGGTGATGCTTCTCGATCGCGAGGGGAACGCGCACCGATGGGCCCGGAACGGGATCGCGCTCCAGGGCTGGCCGGTGGCGCTCGCCTCGCGGTACGGCACGGGAGCGCTCGGCGGATCGGGATCGCCCGTGGTCGGCGACGTCGATCAGGACGGAGGGCCCGAGGCGCTCTTCGCGCTCGACAACGGAATCCTCGTCGCGCTCGAGCCGGACGGCACCGCCGTTCCCGGCTGGCCCATCTCGGTCCCAGGCGCCGCGGACGACACGCCGCTCCTGCTCACGCTGAACGGGACCGGCTTCCCCCCGAATCCGGCGGGACCCGCGTGGCTCCACCTCGTGGCGGGAGGCGGGTTCGACGGGAGCCTGGGCGCGTATCAGCTCCCGGCTCGCGCGGACAGCGCCCTCGTGACGAAGGACGGCGTCTCGCCGCGGACACCGTGGCCGGGATACGCCGGCAATCGGCGGCGGTCCTCGGTGCTCGAGGACGTGCACCTGGTCACCGCGACGGTCGCCTCCTCCACGCTGGCGCCGGGCTCGGTGTACTGCTTCCCGAATCCCGTCCGGGGAGAGGAGATCGGCGTGGCCTATACCCTGGGTGCCGGGGTGGATCAGGTCACGATCCGCGTCCTCGATCCCACGGGGCGGGAAGTGGACCGGATCGCGGCCCCGACCGGACCGACGCAGAACGTGGCTAAAATCTTGCTTCGGGGTTGGTCCAGCGGGGTATACGTCGTCAGGGTCGAAGCACGCGGCAGCGGGGGTACCGATGTGGCGTTCCAGAAGTTCGCGATTGTCAGGTAGCCGGTGACAGGGTATACTAAATCATTGCTCCATCGTGCTTTCAGCCCGGCTCGAGGTAACGAGACCCTGATCCGCTCCCGAGTGCTCCTCGTGCTTTCGGTCCTGGCCCTGTCCACGGGCCTGGGCGCGCTCCCAGCCCTGTCATCTCCTTTGGACAGACCGGATCCCACTCCTACGGAGATCCTCGCCCAGCGGTCCATCGCGGACTCCACGGAGCCGGAGCGCGCGACCAATCCTCCGCCCCAAACGGTGCCACCCGCGGCTCCGGAGGCCAAAGCCCCCAAGTCCTCGGGGAAGGCTTTCCTCTACAATCTGATTCTTCCGGGAACGGGTCATCTCTACGCAGGCTACAAGCGCGGCTGGGCGCACCTGGGCGTCGAGGGGCTCACCTGGTTCACCTATTTCTACTATCACGAGCGCGGCCTCACGAAGGAAGACGAGTTCGAGTCCTATGCCGACGCGCACTATGCGATCGCGCAGTACGACAGCCTCTGCAATTGCGAAGGAACGGACGAGTCCGAGACGCTCCATCGATTCTACGAGACCAACAAGCAGCACTATTACGAGGACATCGGGAAGCTCGAGAACTACTGGTACGGATGGGACGACTACGCGGGACCCGAGGGTCCCGGCCCGCCGTACGGCGACTCGGCGAACAAGAACTTCTACCGGGGCATTCGCGCCGACAGCAACAACTTCCTCAAGAACGCGAGGTACGCGCTCGTCGTCGGATTTGTGAACCGTATCGTGAGCGCCGTGGACGTGCTCCGGCTCACGAAGAAGGAGAAGACGCAGGTCGCCCTGAACGACGACACGACGCTTTACTTCAATGCGCGAGCCAAGCCGTTCAACAGCGAGAACGCCGTTGGCGTACGGATCGTCCACCGCTACTGACATCCGAGTACGGATCCTCGTGATCTCGTCCGCCCTCGCCATCGCGTGGGCGGGTCCGGCGCGCGCCGTGGCCTCCGAGCCGGCGGGTACCGGGATCGCGTCCGGCGCCATCCTCGAGCACGAGGCGTGGCAGCCGCTCGCCGCGATCTACGGCGATCGCATCCTCGCGGACGCGAGCGGGGCCTCGATGGCCCAGGAGCCCGCAACGCCCCAGGCCGAGCCTTCCGCCTCGCCGGCATCGTCCTCGGGCGGCGCGAAGCCCTTCCTCTACTCCATTCTCCTCCCCGGAATGGGACAGCTCGCCATGGGCGAGAAGGGACACGCGATCCCGTTCTTCATCGCCGAAGGGCTCATCTGGACCAACTTCATCTACTGGAAAGTCGCCGAGGACAAGCGCCAGGACGACTACATCGAGCAGGCGCAGTTGAACGCCGGGGTCGACGTCTCCGAGGCCGAGGACGACTACTGGGGACTCGTGGGCCAGTACTCGCGCTCGAGCGGCGAGGGTCCGAACAGCTACGAAGAGGAGCTCCGGCGCGAGGCGCGTGATCTCCACCCGTCGGATCCCGCCGCGCAGGACGCGTACGTCGCCGAGAACCTTCCGTCCGGCGATCAGGCGTGGGAGTGGAGCACGGAAGAGCTCCGGAGCCAGTACAAGGACACGCGGGAGAGCGCGAACAGCGCCGACCACAAGGCGAAGTTCTCCTTCGCCGCCGCGCTCGTGAACCGCGTGGTGAGCGTCATCGACGTCCAGCTCCTCCGGAAGAAGCAGAAGAACGCGTCGAGCGCGCGCGTTCCGAAACCCGAGACCCGGATCTACGCGGATGCCCTCGAGGGGGGCGGGAGGTTGGTCGTAGAGCGACGGTTCTAACCGAGGCACGCCCTTCGTCGCGCGCGACGCGACGCGGGCCCCACACATGAGCGGTACTCCTTCGTTTCTCCGAACTCTCTTCCTCGCGCTCTCCGCGCTCGTCGCGTTCCCGATCCACGCCCTCGCCGCGCCCCCCATCGAGCGCGACCGTCCCGTCGGTTCGCCCGCCGGGCTCCGGGTGGAGCGCATCCTCGACAAGGACGAGCTCGAGCGGCTGGGCGCCCCGAATCCCTCGCGTCTCGTCTTCGACGCGGACGGGAGCCTCTACGCGCTCGACATGGGGCGCCGCCGCGTGGTGAAGCTCGATCCGCGCGGCGCGCCGGTGCTCGAGTGGGGCGGCTACGGAGGCGACGAGACGTCGTTCTCGATCCCGTCCGACCTCGCGATCGACCGCCGGCAGTCGCTCCTCGTGCTCGACCGTGGAAAGAACCAGGTCGCGGCGTTCGACGGAGCGGGCCGCTACCTCGGGTCCCGGGCGCTGGGGGCGGACGTGCAGGCCGATGCGCTCGATCCCGGCGCGCGGCTCCTCGTGGATCCGTTCGGGAAACTCTGGCTCCTCGCCGTGAGGGAGCGGGATCTTCTCGAGCTGAACGACCGGCTGGAGCGGGAACGGCGGACGCGCTATCTCGCGCCCGAGGAGTCGGTCGGGACGCCGAGCTCGGCGACGTTCCTTCCAGGACAGGGGGGATGGATCCACGACGCCGACCGCGCCGTGCTCCGCCGCTTCGGCGCCGGGGGGCGCCTTCTCGGATCGATTCCGCTCCGCGACTCGACCGGGACGATCCTTCCCGCGGATCTCGCGTGCGATCCGGCCGGCGGACTCTTCGTGGCGGACGCCCAGGGACAGCGCATCCTCGTCTATGGCGAGACGGGCCAGCTCCTGCTCGAGCGACAGCTCGGAGGCGCATCCGTTCCGTGGAAGCCGCGGGCGATCGCGGTGAGCCGGTTCGATCGGGTGGCGGTCGCGGATCCGGAGCGGGGCGAGATCCAGATCCTCTCGGTCGAGCGCGCCTCCGCGACGAAGGAGCGCGCGCCGTGAGCGGCGAGAGGGTCCACCCGAGCATCCCCAGGGTGCCCGATGCCCGGGTTCGCGGCGTCGGGATCGTCGCGGCGATCACGACCACGATCATGATCAACGCCCTCGCGGGTCCCGCCGGAGCGCGGCCGATTCCATCGCTTCACCCGGGCGGTCCACCCACGTCCGCGCCCGACACGGTCGTGATCGAGCTTCCGGCGCGGTTCGCCCCCTCGCTTCTCTCGCTTCGCGCCGCGGGGCCCCTCGCGCCTCCGGCTCCGGGCGAGCCCCAGCCGGCGGATTCGTCGACGACACTCCTCCGCGCCTTCGCGAACGCGCCGCTTTCTTCGAGCGATCCTTGGGCCGGGGCGGTCCCGCGCAGCGGGACCATGGGCTCCGCGCCGGGGGCGCGCGCGGAGGACGCGATCCTCTTCAGCGGGCTCAAGACGTTCAGCGTCGAGATGGGAACGAACCGGGACGCCACGCTCGAGCAGTCGCTCGATCTCACGGTTCGCGGCCGGATCGCGGGGGACGTGGAGCTCGCGGCCACGCTCAGCGACCGCCAGCTCCCGTTCGAGCCCGACGGATCGAGTCGCGAGCTCGAGGACCTGGACCGGATCGCGCTCTCGGTGCGCGCCCCACGAGCCGAGGCGACGATGGGGGACTTCGCGCTCGACGGGATCCCCGGCG
This sequence comes from Candidatus Eisenbacteria bacterium, assembly GCA_035712245.1. Lineage (GTDB taxonomy): Bacteria > Eisenbacteria > RBG-16-71-46 > SZUA-252 > SZUA-252 > WS-9. The sequence goes on along the minus strand of DASTBC010000011.1, from coordinate 4,625 downwards.
AGTTCGCGAGGATGTCGCGGCAGCTCGAGGGGGTACGCGGATTCGCGAGGACCGGGGACACGCGCTGGAACGTCGCCGCGGCGAGCGCGAAGGGCGAGCGCCAGAGCCTCGAGCTCCGCGGGGAGGAGGGCCGACAGGGGCCGTACGAGCTCCTCGCGAGGACGATGGCCCAGGACCGGAACGGTGTCGTGTCGGGATCCGAGATCGTGTGGCTCGACGGGTCGCGGATGAGGCGCGGCGCGGACGAGGACTACGTGATCGACTACGGGGCCGGGACGATCACGTTCACCGTGCGCCGTCCGATCACCGCGCAGAGCCGCGTCGCGGTCGACTTCGAGGCGGCCTCGAGCCGCTACAAGCGGACGCTCTACGCCGCGACGAGCCAGGGCGGAATCCGGGGCGGCGGCACCTGGCACGCGAGCTACGTCTCGGAGGGGGACGACTCGGGGAGCCCGCTGGGCGCGGAGCTCACCTCGGAGGACAAGAACGCGCTGGGGCAGCTCGGAGACTCCGCCGTTGCGTCGTCCGCGCTCCCGAGCGGCGTGCACTACCGGGGACCGGGCGGTGGATCGTACGCGTGGGACGAGTCGGATCCCGCGACGCCGCGGTGGGTCTACCTCGGGGCCACCCGCGGCGATTTCGACGTGGAGTTCGCGAGCGTGGGGCCGGGGCGCGGGGCGTACGCCGACACGCTCGGGCTCGACGGCGAGCGCTTCTACCGCTACCGGGGCGAGAACCTCGGCGAGTACGTGCCGGGGCGCGCGGTGCCGGTGCCGAGCTCGCGATCCCTGATGGATGTCGGCGGTTCGGCGCGGCTCTTCGGCGCGCTCTCGCTCGACGCCGAGGTCGCGCGCTCGGCGCTCGATCCGAACGCGCTCTCGTCGCGCGACGACTCGGACAACGGCGGCATGGCGGCCCGCTTCGCGGCGCGGCTCGAGCCGCGTCCGCTCGCGATCGGAGGATGGAATCTCGGCCGCGTGAAGGCCGAGGCGCTCGTGCGCTCGCGCGGGGACCGGTTCCGCGCCTTCGACCGCATCGACCCCGCGTTCGAGTCCGACCGGTGGAACCAGGCTCCCTCCCAGGGAGGCGAGGACCGGCAGGAGCTCCTGGTCCGCTACGAGCCGTGGCGCGTGCTCGCGGTGAACGGGGAGATCGGGCACCGGAGGCTCTCGAGCGGCTCGCGCTCGTTCCGCCAGGCGGCTCACGCGGAGATCCGAGCGTTCCTCACGGGCGCGGCGCGCTGGGAGGAAGCGCGGAACTCGTCGGGCCTGGACGACGGCTATCGCTCCACGTGGACCTTCGATCTCTCCCGCGCGACCGGAGCGATCCTCCCCCGCATCGCGGCGCGCGAGGAGCGGATCCGGGGCCAGGAAGGGGACAGCGTCGCGGCGCGCGAGAGCCGCGAGGTGACGGTGGGGCTCGGTGTCGCGCCCTGGCAGGGGCTTCGCTTCCGGGGAGGCTACGGCATTCGGGAGGGGCACGTCTGGGAGTCGGCGATCGATCCGGGCACCGAGGAGCGTGCCGAGACGTGGGAAGGCGGCATCTCCGCGCGCTCGGGGTCCGCCTTCTCGCTCGAGGGAGGCTACACGCGCCGTCAGGCCCGGACGGGGGCCGCGGACCAGACCACGCACCTCGCGCAGCTCGCGGTCACGGGTGGAGCGCCGGGCGGCCCTCTCACCTCGGAGCTCCGCTACGACGTGACGCAGCTCCGCGAGGCGACCCCGGTGCGCGAGCTGCGCGCGGTCGCGGAGGGCTCGGGCTCGTACGACGTGTACGGCAATCCGCGCCTCGGCGGAGGGTACGAGCTCGTCACCTCGGTTGGCGATCCATCGACGCGCTCGCGCGCGGTCGTGCAGCTTCGTCTCGACACGTACCCCGCGCGAGCGCGCCTCGCCGCGGGGGCGCGTCCCGGTCTCCTGCGCGCGTTCGGCGGGAGCACGTTCCTGCGCCTGGAGACGTGGTCGGAGCTCCCCCTCGGGAGCTTCGCGCACGCCTTCGATCCGCGCGACTATCTCGACCCCGAGCACACGCTTCGCGGCAATCTCATCGCGCGCCAGACCTTCGAGATCGCGCCTCCCGGCCTTCGCGCCGACGCGCGCGCCGAGATCGGATTCCGCCGCGATCGAAGCTCCGAGATCGAGAGCCTGTCCTCGAGCCGGGACGCGGTGGACGCTCGCGCGACGCTGCGCCATCCGCTCCCCGGCCGCCTGCGCGGCTCGATCACGGTGAGCGCGGATCGCGCCGTCCAGTCGGTGGCGCGCGCCGACACGGCCGGCGGCTACGAGTCGGTCGTGCGCGGGCGCGGCCTCGAGGCGGAGGTTTCGCGGGAGATCCGCGGCCTCGGGCAGGTCTCGATCCTCTCCCGGATGCGCGAGGACCAGGACGAGACGCGCGGGGGCACGTACGTGCTCCGCTCCGCCGGGCCGACCGCGCGGTACGCGGCGGGCTCGCGGCTCCGGCTCGATGCGCGCGCCCTCTGGGGGGTGACCGAGCAGCGCGGGGTCTACGCGCCTCCGGGGCTCTACGTCGCCGCTCCGGTCGGCGCCCGGCTCGACTACGACCTGACGGGCGAGTACCGCATGCGCGAGCGGATCGCGCTCTCGTTCGGGTGGACCGGGTTCAAGACCCCCGGCCGCTCCGCGACCTACACTGGCCGCGTCGAATTGAAAGGATCCTTCTGATGCGCGCGCGTGTCGCGAGCCGCGTTCGGAGGGCGTGGCGCTTCCTCCTCCCGGCGCTGGTGTTCGCCGCGATCGGTCCGGGCGGCGCGCGGGGCGCCCCCGGTTCGGGCGGCTCGGCCGAGCCGCGCTACGCGGTTCAGCTCGAGGGAGTCGGGGACTCCCTCGCGGCGGCCCTGGCGGGCGGGTCGGGCGCGACGGATCGGCTCTGGAGCCGGGGCGACCTCGAGCGGTTCGCGTCCCTCCTGCGCGACGCCCTGGTCTCGATGCGCCGCTACGACGCGACCGTGAGGCTCGCGCTCGTGGAAGGAGCGGGAACCGCGCCCGGCGTCGCGCGGGTCAGCGTGTCGGGGAGCGCGGCGGAAGCGGGAACCTCCTCGGCGCTGGGAGCGGTGAAGAGCGCGGGCGCGACCGTGGCCGTGCCGCACGTGCGCACCGTGGATCCTCGCGCGCGCGAGGCCGCCGAGGCGGCGTTCGCGCGCGGCACCAAGGGGTCCGCCGCTCCCGAGGCGATCGTCCGGGGCGTCACCGCGGTGCGCGACGCCTCGGTCGCGGAAGGCCGGTACGCGTCCTCGGTCTCGGTGGATTCCATCGTGCCTCGGGGAGCGGAAGTCCATGTGCATCTCGTGCTCGAGCCGGGTCCTCCGGTCCGGTTCGACGCGCTCCAGATCCCCGGCGCGTCGGCGACGCGTCCGAAATCCGCGGCCTCGATCGCCGGGCTGAAGGCGGGCGCCACCGTGACGCCGGAGCTCCTCGCGGGCGCGCGCGAGCGACTCCAGGCGAGCGGGCTCTTCACCGTGGTCGGGGAGCCGCGCGTGGTCCAGGCGGCGGAGCCGGGGCGCGCCACGGTGGTGATTCCCGTCGAGGAGTCGAACGCGAGCCACTTCGCGGGCGCCGTCGGCGTGGCCCAGGGCGAGGGGCTCACCGGCACGATCGACCTCGGACTCGGGAACATCGGCGGCACCGGCCGCGCCGCCGGCGTCCGGTGGGCGGGACTCGGCGACGGGCGCTCCCTCTACGCGCTCCAGTATCGCGAGCCCGCGCTGCTCGGCCAACCGATCGACGCATCGTTCGCCCTCGACGCGGACGTGGCGGACTCCCTCTTCTCGCAGACACGGTGGTCGCTCGCGTTCGGCGGTCGGCTCGCGCCTCGCGCGCGAGCCGGAGCCGCGGTCACGCGGAGCGAGACGATCTACAGCGGGATCTACCGCGGCTCGAGCGCGACGTGGGCGTGGAAGGGGAGTCTCGGCTGGGAGGGGCTCGCGCCCGCGTCGAATCCGCGCTCGGGGTTCTCCTCGTCGCTCGAGGTCGAGACCGGGAGCCGCGCCGAGCGGTATCCCGGCGTTCCGGAAGCGAAGCGCACGCTCCTCTCGGGCCGCGCCACGGTCGCGGGCGCGGCGTCCCTGGGAGGCTCGCGGGTTCTCTACGCGGGAGCGCGCGCGGAGCGCGTCTCGCTCGGCTCGGGAGAGTTCCCGGCGGAAGAGCTTCGCTATCTCGGCGGATCGGACGGGCTCCGCGGGCACCGGGACCGCGCGTTCGGCGGAAACCGGATCGTCGCCGCCACGCTCGAGCACCGGTGGATCACCGACGTGCGCGGAGGCAGGGCGTTCCTCTTCGTCGACGCCGGCGGGCACGCGCTCGACGCGCCCCTGTCCGCGGGCGTGCCGATGCCCGGCGCGTCCGCGTCGCTCGCGCGAACGGAGTTGAGCGACGGATGGGACTTCGGCTACGGTGCGGGGCTCCAGGCGCGCATGGCGTCGGGACTCATGGGCCTCACGCTGGGGCTCCGTCCCGGCGCGGCGCTTCGCGAAGGCACTCTCCACCTGAGGTACGCGAGCAGCTGGTGACGGCGAGCGTAGCGGGCGTGGCGCGGCGAATCGAGACGCTTCGCCGCGAAATCGAGAAGCACGACCACCTCTACTACACGGTCGGAGAGCCCGAGATCTC
>DASTBC010000010.1 GCA_035712245.1 Candidatus Eisenbacteria bacterium | reverse complement strand
CGCTGCGGTCGTCGGAGGTCGAGAACACGATGGGAGCTCGAGGGGAGCGCACGCGGGCGCAGACCATCGCCTGGAGCGTGATGAAGCTGAAGGGCTCCTCCCACAGATGGACCAGGTCCGGCCGCGTCCGACGAAACGCCCGGTCGAGGCCCGTGAGGAAGAACGCTCGATTCTCGTACCCCGGCCAGCCGACGCGCCCCGTCAGGAGACGATACCCGTCCTCACGACCCTCTACTGCGCGGACCTCGCGGTAGTTCTCCACCCACCGCTCGGGGGCGAGCACGGTGAGGTCGAGATCCGCGTGGGCCGCCAAGGCCTGAAACTTCCTCCGGAACGGAACGACGCCCGCCGTGTGGTCGATCGCCAGAACCCGGATGGTCCCTGCCGGGCGGTCCGTCACGCGCGGGTTGGAAGACGCCGGCCGAGTGCCGCGATGATTCCGATCGCCATCCAGAACGGGATCGTGACCTTGTCCTCGACGAGATAGGAGTTGAAGAGCCCGTTCACGAGGTACGTGCCGAGTCCCGCGAGAGCCGCGAGTGCCGCGAGCCGCTCGGCAGGGTCGGGAAGAGACCGGACGCAGGCCACCCCGAGATTCACGACCGCGAAGACGAGCCAGAGAGCGGCGAGGAGCCCCGGGACGCCCAGCTCGCTCAAAAGCTTGAGCGGCTCGCTGTGCGTCCCCATCCGGATCGTCGACTGGTCGGTGCCGAGCGCGCGGCGCTTGTACGCGGGATACGCGTCGAGGTAGCAGCCGTAGCCCACGCCGGTCAGGGGCCGGTCGCGGGCCATGGTGATCGCCGCGCTCCAGCGGTTGAAGCGCTCGAGGTTGGACACGTTCTCCGCCGAAACGACCGTCACCGCGTGCCGCGTGACCTGACGCGAGAGGCCGACGCCCGCCACGATGACGGCGAGCGATGCCGCGACGAGCCCCGGCACCAGAAGTCGACGGCCCATCCCCTGGCCCCAGCGGGCCCACATCAGCACGGTGGCGGGGATGACGAGCAGCGTGCCGAGCCAGCCGGCCCGCGCGAACGAGAGGAGGACTCCAGAGGCGATGATCACCGCGCAGACGACGAAGACCGCACGGCGGCGGGAGCGTTCCATCGCGACGAGAAGCGCGGCCGGCAGCAGCATGCTCAGGTACGCGGCGTAGGTTCCGTGCTCCCGGAAGAAGGGCCGGAACGCCCCGTAGGAGTACGTGGACGCGATCTCCTGAGCGTCGCGGCCGGTTTCCGCCGCCGGGAACAGCACCCTCGCAATGCCGAAGAGACCCCACACGGCGCCGGTGACGGCCACGAGCAGGAGCCAGCGGTCACGACGGACGCGGTCACACCGGGTCTGACTCCAGTAGAGGTATCCGAACGCCACGTACCCCGCCATCATGACCCACGCCTTGAGCGTCGCGACAGGCCGCACGCTCCAGAGCACCGAGAGCAGCGTGAAGGACGCCACCGCGAGGAGCGGTGCGTGGATCGGAGAGGGCCGGATCTCCCATCGCCCTTCGAGCAGGCTGCGCGCGAACCATCCGAGGAGCGCGAGCGTCACCATCGGCTCGGTGGGCAGGGTGACGGCGGTTCCCCCGGCGAAGAGGAACTCCACGTTCGGCGCGACCGAGATCCAGACGAGCGCCCACGCGACGTCGGGGAAGCGGAACGCGAGGAGGAAGAACGCGATCCCGGCGGCGAACGCGGCCGCAAGGAAGGGCTGGTCGAGGACGAAGCCGGCCGCGACGACCGCGGCCTCGAGAGCGAGGACCGCGACCCAAACGCCGCGCTCGAGGCCTGGCCGGTCTGAGGCGACCGCGGCCCCCGAGGCGAGCCCGGGGCTCATGACGAGATCGCGCCGCCCTCGGTCCGGAGCGCCGCGCGGTTCCACGCCCGCCGCTCCAGGAGGAGCGCGGCCGAGAGGCTCCCGGCGACTCCGACCAGGAAGCCGGCGATCACCACGAGCGCGCGTTTGGGCCGCGATTTGTGGAGCGGCGGCACCGCGCGGTCCAGCACCTGCACGGTCGGAGTGTCCCTCGTCTCGCGGATCCGCGCCTCCTCGAGCTGCGCCGTGAGGAGCTCGAACACCTGTTCCTGGACCTTCACGTCCCGCCAGAGCCGCATGATCTCGACGCCCGCCTGCGGGAGGCCGCCCACCTGCCGCTCGATCGCCGCCAGCTCCTGGCGCGCGCGCCGCACCTCCTCGCTCGATTCCGAGAGGGACTGGCGCAGCACCTGGAGCCTCACCTCGAGCGCGATCTTCTGCGCCATGAGCCGCGCGCCGACGTCCGCGTCGCCTCGGTCGGCGGGAGACATGGCCGGAAGGTTGCGGCGCTGCTGGTACTCGCGCAGGCGGTCTTCCGACTTCGCGAGATCCCGGTTCGCCACGGTGAGCCGCTCCTCGATGAACGCGCGCGTCCGCTTGGCGCTCGTCGTCCGCGTCTCCTGGTTGAACCGTTCGAGCTCCTCCACGTAGGCATTGGCCATCGCCGCCGCGATCCTGGGATCCTGGTCCTCGACGATCACCGCAATCGTCCCCTCGTCGCCGACATGGAACCGGACGTGTCCCTCGAGCTCCTTCACGGCCTTCTCCTCGTCCCGCACGCGATAACGCTTCACGAGACCGAACCGCTCGACGATGCGGTCCGCGATGGACCGGCTCTTCAAAACCGCCACGAAGATGTCGGCGAGGCTCGAGGTGCCCGGGAGGCGGATGGCCCCGAAGCCGCGGGGCAGGAACTGGGCCATCGACGAGCCCGAGTCGTCCTCGGTGGGAGGGAGGAGCACGGCCCGCGCGGAATACCACTTCGGCATGAGGAGGCTCAGCACGAGAGCGAGGAGCGTCACGGACGCGATATTGAGCGCGAGGAAGCGGGCGCGGCTCCGGAGGACGTGGAGCAGATCGCCGCCGGTGACGCCGCCCGACGTCCTCGCGCGGTCCACCGAACGGAGCGCGCTCAATCCGTCACCGCCTCGACCGCGATGACGATCGACGCCACCGCGGCGGTCGCCAGGACGATGTCCCGGAGCGTGCCCCAGGGATTGCGGTCCGGCTCCGTGGGCACCCAGATCACGTCCCCCGCGCGGACCTCCTTGATGTCCGCGGCCCAGAGGGGACTGCCCGTCATCGACTGGGTCACGCGCGTGCGGCTCTTGTAGGCGCGCCCGGTGTAGTCGCCGGCCGCCTTCACGTAATCGTTCACGTCCCATCCCTCGCGGTACGGCACGTGCCCGGGCGAGCGAACCTCGCCCTGCACCGAGACGAACGGCAGGGACCGCGGCACCACGATGCGATCCCCGTGGTAGAGCGCGACGTCCCCCTTCGGGTCTCCCGCTTCGAGGAGCACTCCCACCGGCGCCGAGATCGCGTTCCGCTCCCGCGCGCGCGTGAGCACGTAGAGCCGCTCGACCGGGCTCAGGAGCGGGCCCTGCTCGTTCGCGATCCGGAGAAAGGCGGTGTCCGACGGCGCGTGCGTGATCGGACGCTCCACGCGCACGCCGCTCCGGTTCGCGAACGGCGTGAAGCTTCCCGCCTGTTCGAGCACGGTGCGGATCCGCGTCACCCCTTCTTCGATCGGATACGGGCCCGGACGCCCGACCTCGCCTTCCACGATCACGTGATGCTGATCCAGGTGGTGCGCGATGGCCGGAACGTAGAGCGCGTCGCCGGGACGGAGGAGCGGATCGGCGCTGCCGCCGCTCGACGCGAGCGCCTCGGAGACCCGGACCGGAACCGTCTCCGGGCGCTGGAACTCCTTGCCGCCCCGGAGCTGCGCCTGGTCCAGGGCCGCATCCGGCCGAAGCCCGCCCGCGATCGCGAGGAGGTCGCTCACCCGGTCTCCTTCCACGTAGTCGTAGCGGCCCGGGTGCGCCATCGCCCCGATTGCGTCCACGGTCCAGAAGGTCGCAGGCACGTGGATCACGTCCGTCTCGAACACGAGCGGATTCGCGTCCACGTCTCCCGCGCGCTCGTACCGGACGAGATCCACGAGCAGCGTGTCCGTCCCGCGCCGCACCTGGATGCCGCGCCGGGCGCCGCTACCCGAGACGCCCCCCGCGGCCTGGATCGCTTCCGAGGCCCGGACCGGCGCCTGGAGGGTCACGACGCCGGGTGTGACGACGTCTCCGAGAACGCGAAGGCCGAACCGGCGCGGACGATGCAGCGAGAACACGAAGCCCTTCCCGCGCACGTAGGGGCGGAGGCGCTCGCGCACCTTCGCGTCCGCTTCCTTCAGCGTGAGCCCGGCCAGCGGGATCGGTCCCGCGTCGGGCAGGAGGAGCTCGCCCGACGGGCCCACGCGAAGCACGCGCGGCTCGAGGAGATCGGAGTACCGGAGCGCGAACTCGTCCCCCGGCCCGACCCGGTAGGTCTCGGGGTCGACCCGCCCTTCGATCGCCGGATCCCCCGGTTGTGGCGGCGTCGCGATCCGCGCGTCCCGGATCACGGTCGCGGGATCGGGCATGGCCTGGCCGGACGCGGACGAAAGCGCCCCGGACGAGAGCGTGAGGGCGGCCACGAGCGCGACGGTGGACGGGAGGCCTCGAAGGACGATGCGGGTTCGGTTCAGGCGGAACATGATGCCACGGCTCATCCCCCTGATAAACCCTCTTTGGCCCGTTCGGGTCGCCCTCAGGCGATCGGCCGGAGCCTTCCCAGGGCCCGGAAGGCCATGTCTCGAAGGGAGATCCACTCCTTCCGCCGGATCACGAGGAGGGCCCAGGCCGCCGTCGCGACCCCCGCGATCGCCATTCCGAGGGGGTCCCGGGGCCGGAGGGCCGCGAGCCCCGCGAGGAGCGCGAACGAGGCGAGGAGGAGGATCGTGTTGTCCTTCCCGAGGTGGAATCCGATCGCCCTCCGCGCGAGGACGTAATGGAGCACGGCATGGCTCACGTGTGCCGCC
>DASTBC010000009.1 GCA_035712245.1 Candidatus Eisenbacteria bacterium | reverse complement strand
CAGCTCCTTCGCCGTGTCCTGCGTCCGGCGGAACTCCAGGTGCGCGACCATGCCCTCCTTGGCCAGCTCCTCCGAGGCCCTCGCCTGGCGCACCGCGTCGTCGTACTCCCGCCGCACCGTGGCCAGCGCGCCCTCCTGCGTGTAGCGCTGGTTCTCGAGCGCCATCGTGAGCGTGACGAGCTGCGCGCGCGCGGCGGTGAGCGCCTGCTCGGATTCGAGCGCCTGGATGTGGACGTCGGGATTCCCCAGTTCGAGCAGCACGGTCCCTGCCTCGACGGCGGTGCCGGGGCGAACGAGAATCCGCTCCACGCGGCCGGGTGTCAGGGTCGTGATGTAGCGGATCTGCTCGGGGACGAGCTTTCCGGGCCCCCGCACCAGGCGGAGCATCGGGCCGCGTTTCACCTTGTCGATCGTGAGCGTGGAGCGCTTCACCGATGGGGCGGCCGGCTCGACCTGCGTGAGGGCGATCGTCGCGAGGATGAGGCCGCCGGCGAGAGCGCCGACCAGGAGGCGGCGGTTTCGCTTCTTCGGCGCCTGGCGTGGGATGTCCATGGTGCGACGGTAGGGCAACGCGCGTGCCAGGAAGTGTTCGGGGGGAAACTCGCGCGATGAGAACCGCTTGCACGCCGTTGCATGCGCCGTCCCGCGCCGTGGAGTGCCCGCTCGTGGGATCGCTCGTCCCGATTCCGGACAGTCCCCGATCGCCGGCCGCCCCCAAGTGAAACGGCCCGGCGGAACCGTCGGGCCGCATCGGTGCCGCGGTGCGCGAGTGAGTGGTGCCTTACGTGGGCTTGGAGATGGTGAGCCGGAAGCCGTCCGGATCGGTGACGGTGAATCCCATGGGGCCCCACGGGAGCGGCGCGGGACCCTGGTCGAGGCGAAGGCCCGCCTGGATCGCCTGGTTGGCCAGCGTCTCGATGTCCTGGTCGGTCTCGAGGTAGAGGCGCATCCCGACGCCCTTCACGCGATCCTTCCCCTTCGCGAAATCATCCTGGGACAGACCCAGCGTCGAGCCTCCCGCATCCATCATGACCCCCAGGACCTTTCCCTCCTCCTCCATCTTTTCCGTGATCGTGAACCCAAGTCCCTCGTAGAAGCGGATGCTCCGGTCGAGGTCGTTGGCGGTGATCGTGGGTACGAGGCTTCGTGCCTTGAGTGTGGTGGTCATGGGTTCCTCCTTGGTTCGAGCCCTCGGAACTCGCCGTCCGGGGCCGCGGATCGACCATGATGATAACCTTCACGAGTCCCCCCGCGCACCTCGGAGCGATCCTTGAGACGCCTGGCGTGCGTTCTGCTGCTCCTCCACGGCAATGAAGCCGAAACTCTCGATTGCCGTTCGCACCCGCGACGCTTGACATCGCCGCCCTCTCCTCCAGAATCGTGTGCCGGGCCGAGCCCGGGAATGTCACTCCGACACCTTCAAGGAGGCAGCCATGGCGGTCGCGAGAGTCACGGAGATCACGTCGTCCTCTACCAAGAGCTTCGAAGACGCCATCCGGGTCGGCATCGAGAGAGCCGACAAGACGCTCGACAATCTCAAGGGCGCGTGGGTCCAGGAGCAGACGATGAAGATCGAAGGCGGCAAGATCGTGGAGTACCGCGTGAACATGAAGGTCACGTTCGTTCTCAAGGATTGAGGTCGATGCGTTCCGCGCGACGGCCATCCCGGATGGAGGATCGCCCTTGACGCCGAGCCGGACCAAGGTCGAGATCGCGGCGCGAAGCGACCGCGGCAAGAAGCGGGAGGTCAACGAGGACACCTACCTCGTGTTCCGCACGGGGAGATTCGTCGAGCGCATCCAGAGCAACATCCCCGAGTCCGATCTCGGCTCGCACTACGAGGGCGGCGGATATCTCATGGCGGTCGCCGACGGAATGGGCGGGATGCGCGCGGGCGAGGTGGCGAGCCGCGAAGCCCTGCTCGAGGGATTCCGCCTCGTGCTCCGCGCTCCCCGCTGGCTCCTGAGCCTGGACGACCCCGCGACTCGGGACCGCGAGATCGAGGCGTTCTTCGAGCGCGTCCACGGCTACCTGGCGGGGATGCACGCGGCCCTCCTGCGCCAGATGGCCGCGGATCCGGCCAAGGCCGGCATGGGCACCACGTATACCGCGGCCTACAGCGTCGGGCTCGATCTCTTCGTGGTCCACATCGGGGACTCGCGCGCCTACCTGTACCACGACGGGGGCCTGAGGCGGCTCACACGCGACCACACGCTCGCCCAGCGCCTCGCGGACCAGGGCGCGATCGCGCAGGCCGAGGTGGACCGGCACCCGCAGCGGCACGTGCTGACGCGCGTCGTGGGCGGCTCCGGAGGGTGGTTCCGGGCCGAGATCCACCACACCCGGCTTCAGCCCGGCGACATGGTCCTGGTCTGCACGGACGGACTCACGGGAACGGTGAGCGAGGAGGAGATCGCCGCGACTCTCGGCAGGCACTCCATGCCGGAAGAGGTGTGTGACGCGCTCCTCGGCTCCAGCCTGGATCGCGGCGCCCCCGACAACGTCACGATGATCGTCGCGAGGTATCGCGAAGCGGGCTAGCCCACGAGCGGGCCGCGCCGGATCGCCCGCAAATGGCCACGCGGACCCGAGCCGCTGGGCTGGGTCCGCGTGTGGCAGTCCGGGATGTTGGATCCGAGCCGCTTCGCGACTCTCGTCTCTCCCTACTTCGTCTCGGCCGGAGCCTCCTTGGCGGCTTCCGTCGAAGCGGCTTCCTTCGAGGCTCCCTCATTCGCCTTCTTCGCGGCTTCCACGTCCTTCTGCTCGACGAGCCAGGCCGCGAGCTGCGTCAGCTCCTCGTCGGTGCCCTTGAACTTCTTCATGTGCTTCTTTTCCTTGATCGCTTCGAGCTTCTGCATGTACTTCACGATGAAGTCGGCCTTGTGCACCGTCCCGACGGCCGAAAGATCGGGCGCCTTCTTCTTGGTGGACGACGTCTCCTCGCCGGCCTCCTTCGTGGCGGCGGCTTCCTTCGCCTCACCTTCCGAAGCCGCGGCCTTCTTCTCGATCTTCTGCGCCGCCATCGTGTGGCAGGAGTTGCAGCTGTACTTCAGATAGAGCGCCTTACCCGGAGCTTCCTTGGCCGGCGCGGCATCCTCGGCCGAAGCCACTCCCCAGGCCGCCACGAGCAGTGCAGCCGCCAGAACCACGACGATCCGTTTCATGGAGCACCTCCTCGGTACGTGTTCCAGTTCAACCCCCTCGATACACACCTAGTTTCGGCCCGACGCACCCCTCCAACCAAGGGCGCGCAGGGTGTAGGGAGCATGCGACCGAGGTAGTAGCGACGCCGGCCCGGATCCGGCGCTACAGTCGCCCGGCTACCAAAGTACCGTCGCCGTCCCTCCCGCCGTCGCATGGACTTAGGGGACCGTTCCGGCCGATCCTAGACGTATCCGCTCGCGATTCCAACGACCGAACTCGTGGGGCTTGGCATCGCCTGGAGAGGCCCGGCAAGGGGAACGGGCGCTCGACCGGTCCGAGGGTCGCGCGGCGGACCAAAGGGGACGCACATGAGCCGAGCACGCGCAGGCGCAACGAGTCGGAGCCGCCGAGCCCACCTCCTGGCGGCGGCCCTGGCCGTCTGCCTGCTCGTTCCGGTCCCCTTCGCCGCGGCCCAGAGCCCCACGAGCGAGGACTGCCTCGAGTGCCATGACGACGACAGCATGTCCATGGAGCGAAGGGGCAAGACCGTCTCCCTCTACGTCAAGCCCTCCGTCTTGAAGGGCTCCGCGCACGCCAAGCTCGCGTGCGTCGAGTGCCATGTCGGCTTCGATCCGGAGTCCGATCCCCACAAGACCCCCATGACCCCGGTCTCGTGCGGCGCCTGTCACGAGGCGATCGAGGCGCAGCACGCGAAGTCGCTCCACGGAACCGCCATCGCCCGCGGCGATCCCCTGGCGCCGCGCTGCAAGGACTGTCACGGGGCTCACGAGATCCTTCCGGTGAAGGACTCGCGGTCCCCCGTCTCGCCGCTCCGCGTGCCCTTCCTGTGCGGGAAGTGCCATCAGGAAGGCGCGCCGGTGCAGCGCCAGCGGACCATTCACCAGTCCCGCATCCTCGAGAATTTCTCGGAGAGCATCCACGGTGAGGGCCTCCTCCGGAAGGGTCTGATCGTCGCGCCGAACTGCGCCTCCTGCCACACGGCGCATTCCATCCTCCCGCACACCGACCCCGGCTCCTCCATCGCCCGCAGGAACATCGCGGCGACCTGCACGACGTGCCACGCCGAGATCGAGCAGGTGCACCGGAAGGTGATCAAGGGAGAGCTGTGGGAGAAGAAGACCCACGTCCTCCCCGCCTGCGTCGACTGCCACCAGCCGCACAAGGTGCGGAAGGTCTTCTACGACCAGGGCATGGCGGACAAGGACTGCATGCGCTGCCACGCCGACGCCGGGCTCCAGGCGAGCGATGACGGCCGCTCCCTCCATGTCCACGCCGACGAGCTCGGAGGCTCGCGCCACTCGAAGACGTCGTGCAGCCAGTGCCACGTGCAGGTGACCGCGTCGCGGCTCCGTCCGTGCGAGACGATCACGGAGAAGGTGGACTGCGCCTCCTGTCACGCGGACGTGGGCCGGCAGTACCAGGACAGCAAGCACGGGGAGCTGATCGCCAAGAAGGACCCGGAGGCGCCGACCTGCATCGAGTGCCACGGGACCCACGCGGTCCTGGGCAAGAACGAGCCGCTCTCCGCCACCTTCCCCACGAACGTGCCGCGTCTCTGCGCCCGGTGCCATCGCGAGGGGGAGAAGGCGGCCAAGCGCTACAAGGGGACCCAGCACGACATCGTCCAGCACTACCAGGAGAGCATTCACGGCAAGGGGCTCATGAAGAGCGGGCTGACGGTGACGGCGACGTGCACGAGCTGCCACACGGCGCACGGAGTCCTCCCCAAGGAGAGTCCCGTCTCGAGCGTGAACCGGGAGAACATCCCGGGCACCTGCGGCCGGTGCCATCACGGGATCGAGGAGCAGTTCCGGAAGAGCATCCATGCCGCACAGAACGGAGCTCCGAAGGCGAACGGGAAGGCCAAGCTCCCCGTGTGCAGCGACTGCCATACGGCGCACACCATCAGCCGGACGGACGCGGACGGCTTCAAGCTGGACATCATGGGGAAGTGCGGCAACTGCCACGAGGAGATCGCGAAGACCTACTTCGACACCTACCACGGGAAGGTCTCGCAGCTCGGCTACACGAAGACCGCGAAGTGCTACGACTGCCACGGCGCGCACGACATCCTGCCGGTGTCCGACCCCAAGTCCCACCTGAGCCGGGACCACGTCGTGACGACCTGCCGGAAGTGCCACGAGGGAGCGACGAGGCGCTTCGCCGGTTATCTCACGCACGCGACCCATCACGACGCCAAGAAGTACCCGTTCCTCTTCTGGACCTTCTGGGGAATGGTGGGGCTCCTGATCGGAACGTTCACCGTCGGCGGGATCCACACGCTGCTGTGGCTTCCCCGGGCGATCCAGATGAGACGGGAGTGGCGCGCGGAAGAAGCGGCGGCGGCGGCCGAGCCGGCGGCCGAAGGCGATGCCCCGGCCGGCGCCGAGTCCCCAGTCGCCGGGAGCGATGCCGCGGAGGCCGTCGAAGCGACGTCCCCGCCGAGCGGTCCCACGGCCGGGGACGGAGAAGCGCGCGCGACGCCCGAACCCGAGACGGACGGGCCGAGGAGCGTCCCATGACCCTGGAACCCGCGAAGCTCCAGTACGAGCGCTTCACGCGGCTCAACCGGACCCTCCACATCGTGATGATCGTGAGCTTCCTGAGCCTCGCGATGACCGGGCTCACGCTCAAGTTCTCGTACACGGGCTGGGCGCGGGTTCTCTCCAGGCTGCTCGGCGGTTTCGAAACGGCCGGGTACATCCATCGCGTGGCCGCGATCCTCATGCTGGGCACGTTCTGCACCCACGTGTTCGATCTGTTCCGGAGGAAACACCGGGAGTACGGCTCCTGGCGCGCGCTCCTCTTCGGGCCGAACACGATGCTCTTCACGAAGCGCGACCTCCAGGAGTTCATCGGCAGCCTGAAGTGGTTCCTCGGCAAGGGGCCGCGCCCCCAGTACGGCCGCTGGACGTACTGGGAGAAGTTCGACTACTTCGCCGTCTTCTGGGGCATCGCGGTGATCGGCTCGACGGGGCTCATGCTCTGGTTCCCGGTGCTCTTCACGCACCTGGTCCCGGGCTGGTTCCTGAACGTGGCGACCATCATCCACAGCGACGAGGCGCTTCTCGCCACCGGCTTCATCTTCACCGTGCACTTCTTCAACACGCACCTGCGGCCCGAGAAGTTCCCCATGGACATCGTGATCTTCACCGGCCGGATGCCCCTCGAGGAGTTCAAGAGGGACAAGCCGGCGGAGTACGAGGCGCTGGTGAAGAGCGGCGAGCTGGAAGGCCACCTGGTCGAGGCATATCCGCCGATCGTGATCCGGGCCGTCCGCGCCTTCGGGTGGACCGCGCTCACGATGGGGACCCTGATCGTGATCTGGATCGTCTATGCGATGGTGTTCGCGTACCGCTGACCCGGGCCGCGCGCCCCGGCCCTCCGCGCCCATCCCGGTCTTCCGGGCAGGCTGGCCCCTGACGGTCCTCCTGCTGGCGCTCGCCCTGGTTCCCCCGGCCGCGAGGGGGGCGCCCACGGACGAGGACTGCCTCGAGTGCCACGACGACGACGCCCTCTCCATGAAGCGAGGGGAGCGGACCGTCTCGCTCCACGTCCGGGCCGCGGTGCTCCGGTCCTCCGCGCACGCCAAGGTCGCCTGCGTCGAGTGTCACGTCGGCTTCGATCCCGACGAGGAGCCGCACCTCCCGAAGATCCCGCCGGTCCGCTGCGTCGGATGCCACGACGATGCGGCGGCGAGGCACTCGTTCCACGCCGCGATGGTCGCCCAGGAGATGGAGCGGAACGGATCCGCGGGGTGCAAGCGGTGCCACGGGACCCATGACACGCGCCCCGCGCCCTCGTGGAAGGCGGGCGGGGCCGGCGACGGGGGAGATTGCCGGAGCTGCCACGAGAAGGAGGTCGTGCAGTTCGAGCGTTCGGCTCACGGCCGGGCCCTCGCGGCCGGCCAGGAGGAGGCGCCGCGGTGCGTCACCTGTCACGAGAAGGCCGTCGTCGACGGTCCGAAACCCACCGCGGCCGTCAAGGTGGAGCAGGAGAAGCTCTGCCTCTCCTGCCATCTGGACGACCCCGCCGTGCGGCAGCGCGTGGGGCCCCAGGCGGGATTCATCGCGGCGTACGATCAGAGCGTCCATGGCTCCGCGCTCCACGCCGGCAAGGCCGAGGCCGCCAACTGCGTCGACTGCCACGGCAGCCACGAGATGGCGGTGGGGCTCGACCCGGACTCCCGAGCGAGCAAGGCGCACATCCCCGCCACGTGCGGGAGGTGCCATGACGAGGTCGCGAAGCACTACGACGCCAGCGTCCACGCGTCGGCCCTGGCCCAGGGGAGCGCCGATTCCCCCGTCTGCACCGACTGCCACGGCGAGCACACGATTCTCAAGACGTCGGATCCGCGGTCGCCGGTCGCGCCCACCAACCTCTCCGAGCAGGTCTGTTCGCCCTGTCACTCCTCGGTTCGCCTGAGCACCAAGTATGGAATCCGTAGCGACCGCTTCCGGACGTTCGACGATTCGTTCCACGGTCTCGCGATCCGCGGGGGCTCGGTCGCCGCGGCGAACTGCGCCTCGTGCCACGGCTCGCACGAGATCCTGCCGTCGACGGATCCCCGGAGCACCGTCCATCCGGCGAATCTCGCGAAGACGTGCGGCGAATGCCACAAGGGCGCCACCGCGGCCTTCGCGAGCGGGAAGGTCCACGTGGATCCGACGACCGAGGACGAGCCGCTCCTCTACTGGATCGGGCTGATCTACACCCTCCTGATCGGAGGAACGATCGGCGGCATGTTCGTCCACAACGCGCTCGACTTCTCGCGCAAAGCGAGCCACCGGCTCCGCGTGCGGCGCGGCCTCGCCTCGGAGGCCCACGCCCCCGCGAGCCGCGCGCTCTATCTCCGGATGACGGTGAGCGAGCGGGTGCAGCACGGCCTCCTGGTGGTGAGCTTCACGGTCCTGGTCCTGACCGGGTTCGCGCTCCGCTACCCGGAGGCCTGGCTCTTCGAAGGAATCCGCCGGTTCAGCGCGACCCTGTTCGAGTGGCGCGGCATCACGCACCGGATCGCGGGCGTGGTCATGATCGCGGCGTCCCTCTTCCACATCGGCTACCTGACGCTGACCGCTCGCGGGCGCGAGTTCTTCCGCGACATGCGGCCCCGTCCGAGCGACCTGACCGACGTGAAGAACGCGGTCCGGTACTACCTCGGCCGCACGCGCGAGCGCCCCCGGTTCGGCCGCTTCTCGTACGTGGAGAAGAGCGAGTACTGGGCCCTGGTCTGGGGGTCGGTCGTGATGGCGGCGACCGGGGTCGTCCTCTGGTTCCAGGATCCGGCGATCGCCCTCCTGACCAAGCTCGGGTGGGACGCCGCGCGCAGCATCCACGTGTACGAGGCCGTCCTCGCGACGCTTGCGATTCTCGTCTGGCACCTGTATTTCGTAGTCTTCAACCCGGACGTCTACCCGATGAACCTGGCCTGGCTGACCGGGACCCTCTCGGAGGAAGAGATGCGCGACGAGCATCCTCTCGAGCTGGAAGCCACGGAGAAGCGGCGCCAGGACGAGCGGACGAGCGAGAGCAAGGACGAGGGCCGGACGGAAGGAGCTTCGCTGGTCGGAGCAACCGCAGGCAGGCCGTCTTCCGAGGCCACGACCCCACCGAGCGAGGAAGGAGGCACCACCTGAGCGACCGAGACGCGGCCGATCCCGATCGTCGAGGCTTCCTGAAGTGGCTCTCCCGCGGGTTCCTGCTCCTCTGGGCGCCCGCGGCGGGGGTCGTCGGAGCGTCGTTCTTGAAGGCGCCGGACGAAGAGGCGCGCCCGGGCGAGCGCATCCTCCGCGCCGGCACGCTCTCCTCGCTGGCCGTCGGCGAGGCCAGGCTCGTGCGCCACGGCACGGAACCGGTCTTCGTCGTCCGCCTGGGAGAGTCCAAGGTCCTCGCGGTCTCGGCCATCTGCACGCACCTTCGCTGCGTGCTCCACTGGAACCGCGAGAACGGCACGCTGCTCTGTCCCTGCCATGACGGCTCGTTCGACAAGACCGGGAACGTCCTCTCCGGCCCTCCCAAGCGGCCCCTCCCCCAGTACCCGGCCGAGATCCGGTCGGATGAGATCATCGTCCACCTATGAGCGGAGGTCCCGTGCAAGGGGAGCCCGGCGGCAGACAGTCGCTCCTCGCGTGGCTCGAGGCGCGAATCAACCTGACCGAGATCGCTTCCTTCCTGAGCGTCTTCGGCCTTCTCCCCACGGAGCTGGATTCGCGCAAGCCACTCCGCGAGGCGCTCCGTGATGCGTTTCACCAGCCCCTCCCCTCGTACGCCCAGTGGCCCCGAGTGCTCGGGATCGTCTCGTTCATCCTCTTCCTCTTCCTGGCCGCGACCGGGACCCTCCTGTCCTTCTACTACCAGCCGACCGCCGATGTGGCGTACGCCTCGGTGACCACGATCTCTCGGGACGTGCAGTTCGGGTTCCTGATCCGCCAGACGCACGGATGGGCCGCCACGCTCTTCCTGCTCGTCCTCGCGGCCCGCGTGATCCGCTTCTTCCTTGGCGGGCTCTACGCGAGGGGTCGCGAGATCATCTGGATGGCCGCGGTGCTCGCGTTCGTGGTGGGCACGTTCCTCGACCTGACGGGACGGCTCCTCCCCTGGAACGACAAGGGGTACTGGACCACGGTGCGCGCCCGTGAGGTGATCGACGGGCTCCCCGTGATCGGCTCGATGGTGGCGTTCCTGGTCGGAGGGACCGGGCTCGATTCGCTCGCGCTGACGCGCTTCTACGTGCTCCACATCGCGGTATTCCCCGCCCTGATTCTCGGGCTCTTCTACCTGCACTTCTCGAGCGTGCGGCGGGTTGGGATGTCGCGCCTGGCGGCTCCCCCGCTCCGGGCCGGGCGATCGATCCGTCTCGCGATGTACGACATGGTCCTCATCCTGATCGTCCTGGTCGGCGTCCTCCTGACCCTGGCGATCGTCTGGCCGCAGCCGTACGCGCCCGCAGCCGATCCGCTGCGGACGCTGCCGGACGCGCATCCCCCGTGGTATCTGCTCGCACCCCACGCGGTGCTGGAATCGCTCCCCTCGTTCGTGCCGCGATTCCTGCGCGGGCTCCTGCTGGTCACGCTCCTCGGGGGCGTGCTCTTCCTTCCGTTCCTGGACCGGAGCGCGGGCGGCGACCGGCGCAATCGACTCTTCTTCATCCTGGGAGTGCTGGTCATGGTGACGTGGGTTCTCCTGACGTTCCGGGGCTACTGGATGGAGGTTTCCCGATGAGGCCCTCGTCGGCTCGCGCCGGCACATCCGCGGGCGTCCTTCCGGGATTCTGTTTCGTGGTGGGCGGTCTGTGCCTTGCCCTCGCGGGTCCCGCCACGCCGCCTGCCCGGGCCCAGTCGTCGGACACGGTTCGCGCGCAGGCTCCGGAATCGGCCTCCGTCGCCCCACCGTCATCCGTCGCGCCATCGCCTGCGGTACGGCCTCCCACGGGGACGGTCCCCGGCTCCCATCCGCCAGCCGTTCCCGTACCGCACGCCGCGGGCCAGCCGCTGCGTTCCGTGCCCGCCGGTGCGCGGCCCGCGCGCACGTCGGGCATGTGCGGCGTGTGCCACTCGGATGTCCGCGTCGAGTACGACAAGGGAATCCACAAGAGCGAGGAGGTCGGTTGCGTCTCGTGCCATGGCGGCGACCCCGCGGCCATCACGGTGGCGGGCGCCCACCGTGGCCAGGGATACCGCGGCAAGCCGCGACGCCGGGACATCCCCGCGCTCTGCGCCACGTGCCACTCCGACATCGCGCAGATGCGGCCGTACAATCTCCCCGCCGACCAGTACGCGCTCTACAAGACGTCGCAGCACGGGATCGCGCTCGCGAAGGGGGATGAGAGCGTCGCCGTGTGCACGGACTGCCATGGGGAGCATGAGATCCGTCCAGGAACCGATCCCAAGAGCCTGGTCGCGAAGCGGAACATCCCGTCCACCTGTGGGCGTTGTCACGGAGATGCCGCCCTCATGGCACGCCACGGCGTCCGCGAGAACGTCTATGAGGACTACAAGGACGGCGTTCACGGCCGCGCCCTCCTTCTCGATGGCAACGACTCCGCCCCGCACTGCGCGAATTGCCACGGAAGCCACGGAGCCGTGCCGCCCGGACTCGGCAACGTCGACAAGGTGTGCGGTCAGTGTCACACCAAGACCCGCTCCTACTTCCTGGCTTCCGTGCACCGGGGGTCCATCGAGCGGGGCCGGCGCTCCGAGTGCATCGCCTGCCACCAGAACCACAAGACCGCCGAGCCACGGCTCGACAGCTTCGACGTGATCTGCCGGGACTGCCACGAGCCCGGCGATCCCGAAGGACGCGTGGCAGGCCGGATCCAGGTCATGCTCACGTCGGCGGACGAGGCGATCCAGAAGGCACACCACGCGGTCGAGAAGGCTGCGTCGATCCCGATCAACACCGAGGACTACCAGTCGCGGCTCGAGGACGCGCGGACCGCTCTCCTCGAGACCTTCCCGGTCACTCACACCGTCGACACGACCCAGATCGAGTCCCACACCCGGCGAGCGCGGTCGATCGCGTCGGAGGTGACCCGCGAAATCGATGAGAAGCTCACGGGGCGCCGGTGGCGCTACGTGGGACTGGGCCTCTTCTGGTTCTATCTCTTCCTCACGGCGGCCATCGTGGTCCGGGCCCGCCGGCGCGAAGCCACGGGACGGGAGCCTTGAGCGCCGAGTCACCTCCCCCCGTCCCTCTTCCAACCCGTATCCGCGAGGCGCTCCGTTCCAGAGGATGGCGCACGGCCGGGCTGGGCGCGGGGATCCTCGCGGCCGTGGGCCTGATCGGGCTCTTCATCACGGTCGAGGTGACGAGCCAGCCACAGTTCTGCGGGTCGTGCCACATCATGAAGCCCTACTACGACTCCTGGCGGCACTCCTCGCACAAGAACATCGAGTGTGTCGACTGCCACATCCCGCCGGGCGTGACCGCCGAGATCCACAAGAAGTTCGAGGCCCTCTCCATGGTGGCCAGCTACTTCACGGCGACGTACGGCACCAACCCGTGGACCGAGATCGAGGATGCCGCGTGTCTCCGCTGCCACGAGCGGCGCCTCCTGATGGGGAAGGAGATGGTCGGCGATGTCCTCTTCGACCACTCCGCCCATCTGGTCGAGATGCGGCGCGGGAAGACCCTCCGCTGCACGTCGTGCCACTCCCAGATCGTGCAAGGGAGTCACATTGCCGTCACCACGTCGACCTGCATCCTCTGCCACTTCAAGGGACAGAAGGCGGGCGAAGGATCGGCGCGCTGCACGCTCTGCCATCTCAACCCGAGGAAGACGGTTCGCGCCGGCGAGGTCCAGTTCGATCACTCCAAGGCGGAGGAGTTCGGCATGGAGTGCGTGTGGTGTCACGCGCAACCGGCGGGAAGCACCGGCGAGGTCCCTCGCGAGCGGTGCGTCACGTGCCACAACCAGCAAGCCCGGCTGGAGAAGTACCGCGACACGGACCTACTCCACCGGAAGCACGTCGCCGAGCACAAGATCGACTGCATGGATTGCCACCTGCTGCTGGAGCACGTGACGCCGGTCGACGCCAAGCTCGCCGCGACACGGATCAACACGGCCGCCTCCGAGTGCAAGAGCTGCCACGACACGAGCCACTCGCCGCAGCTGAGCCTCTACACCGGAACCGGAGGACGCGGCGTTCCCGCCATGCCGAGCGTCATGTACCAGGCGGGCGTCCGGTGCGAGGGCTGCCACATGGAGCTGCCGGGCCACGGCGGTGAGGTCAACCGCGCTTCGAACGTGTCCTGCATGGCCTGCCACGGAGCCGCCTACGAGAAGATCTACCGGAACTGGAAGGAGGGGACCGAGCGCCGGACCGCGGCGGTCGCGAACCAGCTCGACGCGACGGCGCGGGCGCTCGGCGCCGGGGACCCTCGCCTCGCGGACGCGAGGCACAACCTGGCCCTCGTGCGCCGCGCGCACGGGATCCACAACGTCCCCTACTCCTACGCGCTCCTCCGGAAG
>DASTBC010000008.1 GCA_035712245.1 Candidatus Eisenbacteria bacterium | reverse complement strand
CGGCGACGTGCAGCGTGGCCGTGGGAAGCGCGGGCTTGCCGGGAGCTTCGGTGATCACGGCGCCGCCGACGGAGATCCGCGAGTACACCGTGCCCGCGACGCTCACGTCCTGAAATCGAGCTTCGCCTGGCACGTACTCGAGCGTGGTGCCGCCCAGGTCCTGGGCCACGGCGCGGGAGAGCCCGGGCCGGAGCGGGGTTTCCTGAGGGGCCGCGGCCTCGGCGCGAACGGCACTCCACCCGATCCCGAGAGCGAACAGGAGCGTGACCGCCAGGGGTCCGATCGGGACCCCGGTCCGGCCTCGCATCGAAGCGGGTCGAACGGGACTAGGGATGGGCTGGATCCTCGGGCGATTGCGAAGGGAGTAGATCGTTGCGGGATTATAGGTACGGCGTTCTCGGAGCGTCAAGGCGAGGGGCGTGCCCGAGGAGACGAATGAGGCCTGGGTGCGATCCCCCGGAGCGTCGCCCCGGTTTGACACTCCCGGAATCGCGATGCTACGATCGTGGGGTCGGTACTCCTTGATGCCAAATTCCTTCCGCCGGAGACGATCACTCGGATTCCTGGGGGGGCTCGCGCTCCTCGCCGGCGTGGCCTGCCTTTCCCTCTCCGACACTCCGGTCCCCGCCCAACCCCGGGAACGCGTGTACATCCTCGGCTTCGACGGGATGGACCCGGAGATCACGGAGCGGCTCATGGCGGAAGGGAAGCTCCCGAATCTCTCCTCGATGAAGGAGCGCGGCGCGATGCGCCGGCTCGAGACCACCAACCCCGCCCAGTCCCCGGTCGCGTGGTCCGCGTTCTCCACCGGCATGAACCCGGGGAAGACCCGGATCTACGACTTCCTGAAGCGAAACCCGGCGACCTACTACCCGGACTTCTCCACGGTCACGATCCAGCGCGGCAAGTTCGCCCTCGGCTTCCTGCCGACCAAGGCTCCGACCGTCACGAACAATCGAAAGGGGACGACGTTCTGGCAGATCGCCTCCGGGCGGGGGGTGCGCGCCGTGGTGCTCGAGGCGCCGATCAACTTCCCGCCCGAGAAGCTACAGAATGGCGTACTCCTTTCCGGGCTGGGGGTTCCCGACATCCGGGGCACCATGGGGACCTTCTCCTACTGGGCCACGAACGCCACGTCCCTCGGGGACACCGAGATGGGGGGCAAGGTGGCCCGCCTCAAGGTGGACGCGTCCGGGCGCGCCCGCTCGGTCGTGCACGGGCCCCGCAATCCCCTCGCGAAGCGGGGCCAGGACGGCCGCATCCCGGACCTCACCATTCCGGTCGAGTTCCAGCGAGTACGCGGGAACCCGGGCTCGGTGAAGATCTCGCTCCAGGGACGCGTCCGCACCGTACGGCAGGGCGCGTGGAGCGACTGGTACCCGATCTCCTTCAGCGTGGCGCCGATGATCTCCGTCCGCGGCATCGCGCGGTTCCACGTCGTCGAGGCGTTCCCGGAGCTCCGGGTCTATCTCTCGCCGATCAACTTCGATCCCCGAAAGCCGCCGATCCCGATCTCGGAGCCCGCGTCCTTCAGCGCCGAGGCCGCGAAACGCGTGGGGCTCTACAAGACGCTCGGCTGGCCCGAGGACACCTGGGCCCTGAACGAGGAGGCGATCGACGAGCGCGTCTTCCTCGAGGACCTCCACTTCACGTTCGACCGGCAGCGCGCGCTCGTCTTCGACACGCTCGAGAGGACCGATCCCGATCTCTTCGTCACCGTCTTCCAGTCGACGGACAAGGTGCAGCACATGTTCTGGAGGCTCATCGATCCCGAGCACCCGATGTACAACCGGCGGCTCGCGGCCCGGTACGGCGACGCGATCGACCGGGTCTACATGCGCGCGGACACGCTGGTCGGACGGTTCCTCGAGAAGGCGCGCGCGAAGGACGCGACGCTCCTCGTGCTCTCGGATCACGGGTTCTCGAGCTTCCGGCGCGCGGTGAACATCAACACGTGGCTCGTGCGGAACGGCTACATGACCCTGAAGAGCGACGATCCCGTGCGGGACCGGAACCTCGAGGATCTCTTCGGGCGCGGGACCTTCTGGCCCAACGTGGAC
>DASTBC010000007.1 GCA_035712245.1 Candidatus Eisenbacteria bacterium | reverse complement strand
GCGCCCGGGTGCACGGTCTCGAGGATCCCCTGCACGAGGGTCGTCTTCCCGGCCCCCAGCTCCCCCGTGAGCGCCACGCAATCCCCGGACCGGAGGAGCGTCCCCAGGTGGCGGCCGTACGCGCGCGTCTCGCCCTCGGCGCGGAGGAGCGACCGGACCTCGACCGGCACCTCAGCCCCGCCGCGGCATGAGGGTGGCGACCGGGAGGATCATCTCCTCGAGGGAGATCCCGCCGTGCTGGAAGCTGCCGCGGTACTTCGCCTCGTACTCGTGGAACTTCGTCGGATAGATGAAATAGTAGTCTTCCTTCGCGAGGATGTACTGCTTGTGCGCCGATTCGGTCGGGAGGCGGAAGCGCGCCGGCTCCTTCAAATGGATCGCCTGCTTGGGATCGCACCCGAGGTTCGTGCCGAACTTGAAGCGGAGATTGGTCGAGGTCTCGCGGTTTCCGTAGACGAGGGCGGAGCGGCGGCTCAGGACCGCGCCGTGGTCGGTCGTCACGACCACCACCGCGTCCTGCTGCTTCGACATCCACCGGAGCGCCTCGAAGAGCGCGGAGTGCTGAAACCAGGACTTCATGACCGAGCGGAAGGCGGACTCGTCCGGCGCGAGCTCGCGCAGGAGATCCGACTCGGACCGGCCGTGCGTGAGCATGTCGAGGAAGTTGAAGACGAGCGCCACGAGCGGGATGTTCTGGTAGGTGACGATGTTCCGGCGCACGAGCGCGGCCTCGTCGGCGCTGTAGATCTTCTGGTACTTGAGCCCGGACGGAAGCCGCACGTCCAGCCGCTTCAGCTGGAGATCCAGGAGCTGCCGCTCGTAGCGGTTCTTGCTCCGCTCGTCGGTCGACGCCTCCTGCCAGAGCTCCGGGTGCTGCCTCCAGATCTCGTCGGCGAAGAGCCCGGCGAAGATCGCGTTCCTCGAATAGGGCGTGGCGCTCGGCAGGATCGAGAGCTGGTGCTCGACGGTGATGTCGAAGAGCGGCCGGAGGAGGGGCTCGATCGTGAGCCACTGGTCGAGCCGCATGCAGTCGATGATCACGAGGAACACGCGCCTGCCCTCTCGAAGGTGCGGCGCCACCCAGCGCGCCACGACGTCCGAGGAGAGCGGCGGACGGGCGGCTCCGGCTTCCGCCGCGCCCGCGTTCACCCACCTCTCGTAGGAGGCCTCGACGAACGAGGAGAACTCCACGTTCCGCTCGCGGCGGTGATCCACGTGGGCCTGCCGGAGCCCGGTGTCCCCGGCCTGGTCCAGCTCCACGTCCCACTGCGCGCTTCGCGTGTAGAGGTCGATCCATCCCCGCCAGTCGAGGGACGCCGCGGGCTCCTCGCGAATTCGCGCGAGCTCGGCCACGTAGTCGCGAGCGAGTCGCGACTCTTGAAGCTTGTCCGACTCGAGGATCCGTTTCAGCGCGAGGAAGATCTGCGTGGGGAGCACGGGCTTCAGGAGGTAGTCGTCGATCCTCCGTCCGATCGCCTCGTCCATGAGCGACTCGGCCTCGTTCTTCGTGACGAGGACCACCGGCACGGCGGGATCGCGCTCCTTGATGGCTTCGAGGGTCTCGAGCCCGCCCATCCCGGGCATCGACTCGTCGAGGAGGACCGCGTCGAACTTCTCCCGCGCCGCGCAGGCCACGGCGTCGTTGCCGTTCGAGACGGGGGTGACCCGGAACCCCTTCTGCTCCAGCAGCAGGATGTGGGGCTTCAGGAGGTCGATCTCGTCGTCGGCCCAGAGGATCTTGCGCGGAATCTGGTTCATGGGGAGGTCCGGGATCCGGAGTCGCCGGAGGACGCGAGGGGAGGGACGGGCAGCGTCACCTGGACCGCGGTCCCCCGGCCGGGGACGCTCTCCACGATGGCGATGCGTCCTTCATGGTACTCGCGCACCACGCGCCTCGCAAGCGCGAGGCCGAGTCCCCAGCCGCGCCGCTTCGTCGTGTAGCCCGCCTCGAACGCGCGGCGGCGCTCCTCGGGATTCATCCCCCGGCCGTTGTCGCGCACCGTGACGGCCACCTCGCGCTCCTCGCGCTTCCACTCGAGCGCCACCTCGATCACCCCCCGGGGCTTGTCGATCGCGTCGATCGCGTTCCGGAGCAGGTTCTCGAGGACCCACTCGATCAGCTCGCGATGGAACCGCACGCGCGGCACGGGCTCGTAGCGCTCCACGATCGTGACCTCGCGTCCCAGGTGCGGCAGGCGCGACCGGAAGTAGTCGGCCACCGACGCCAGCACCTCCGTCAGGTCCCGTTCGTGAAGCACGGGCATCGAGCCGACCTGGCCGAAGCGGTGCGTCACCTTCTGAAGTCGTCCGAGATCGCGGTCCACCTCGTCCACGATCTCGCGCACGCGCTCGGGAGCGACCGGGCCGGCCTCGGCCTCGGACCGGAGGAGCGCGCTCCACCCGAGGAGGGACGAGAGCGGCGTCCCGAGCTGGTGCGCCGTCTCCTTGGCGAGCGCCGTCCAGAGCGACCGCTGCTCTCCGAGGAGCAGGTTCCGGAGCCCCGCGTATCCGAAGACGAGAAGGATCAGGATCACGAGGAGCTCGATCCAGGGGAGCCAGCGCAGCTCCTGCACCAGCTTCGGCTCTCCGTAGTGCACGAACCCGATCACCCCCGGCACGTCCTCGCGCTGGATGGGGACCGGCCGGTTGATGCGGTCCAGGCGGCGGACGATCTCCTGGATCCTCGCGACCACCGGAGCGATCTCGCCGGTCTCCGCCGCGCGCACGAGGAGCGAGTCGGGAACGGTGTCGGGGTCGATCCCGATCTCCTTCCACGCGCGCGGGATTCCCTCCCGGTCGGTGAGCACGATCGGGAAGTTGATGCTTCGCACGGCCTCCTGGAACAGGGGGCGCACGGCCGGGTCCTCGACGGCCTGGAACGTGGCGACCGCGAAGAACCTCGCCATCACGTCGGCGCGCGAGCGCGTCTCGGCGTTCAGGCGCGTGATCATCGTGTTCGAGTGCACGACGAGCGCGAGCATGAGCGCGAGGACCGCGAGGAAGAGCCAGACCTTGTACGAGAGACGGCGGAGGGCGGGAAGCTCGAGCCTTCGCGCGGCCATGGAAGGTTCCCCTAGCCGGGCAGGATCTCGCGCATTCCGTCGACGTACGGGACGAGCGCCTCGGGGATCCGCACGGTCCCGCGCTCGGTCTGGTGGTTCTCGAGGAGCGCCGCGAGGGAACGCGAGAGCGCGACCCCGGAGGCGTTGAGCGTGTGCACGAACTCGGGCTTCGCCCCTTTCGAAGGACGGAACCGGATCCCGGCGCGCCGCGCCTGGAAGTCCTCGAAGTTGCTGCACGAGGAAACCTCGAGCCACCGGTTCTCGCCGGGAGCCCAGACCTCGAGGTCGTAGCACTTCGCGGCGGCGAAGCTGAGGTCCCCGGCCGCGAGCAGCGCGATGCGGTACGGAAGCTCGAGCTCCTGGAGCACGGCTTCCGCGTCCGCGCGCAGCCGCTCGAGCTCGTCGTACGAGGTCTCGGGACGGACGAACTTCACGAGCTCCACCTTGTCGAACTGGTGGACCCGGATCGTGCCCCTCGTGTCCCGGCCCGCCGCCCCGGCCTCGCGGCGGTAGCTCGGGCAGTACGCGGTGTGATAGATGGGGAGCTTCTCCCCGTCGAGGATCTCGTCGCGGTAGATGTTCGTCACCGGGACCTCGGCCGTGGGATTGAGCCAGAGGTCCTCGTCCTGGAGCCGGTACATGTCCCCTTCCAGCTTCGGGAGCTGTCCCGTGCCGAAGAGGGACGCCGAGCGGACCACGTGGGGAGGCCACACCTCCACGTACCCGTGCTTCTTCGTGTGAAGGTCGAGCATGAAGTGCATGAGACCGCGCTCGAGCCGCGCCCCCTTCCCCGTGAAGAGGAGGAACCCGCTCCCCGCGATCTTGGCCCCGCGCGCGAAGTCGATCAGTCCGAGCGACTCGGCGAGCTCCCAATGCTGCTTCGCCGGGAACGGAAGCGGCTTCGCCTCGCCGGTCGTGGAGACGATCACGTTTCCGGACGCGTCCTCGGCCTTCGGCGCCGACTCGTGCGGGACGTTGGGGATCCAGGCCAGGATCGATTCGATCTCCTGGTCGAGCGCCGCGACCTCCTGGTCGAGCGTCTGGATCTCGTCCCCCACCTCCTTCATCTGGGCGATCGCCTCGGCGGCGTCCTCGCCCTTGCGCTTCCGCCGCCCGATCTCCTCCGAGGCGTCGTTGCGCCGGTGCTTCAGGCTCTCGACCTTCGTGAGGAGCGCGCGCCGGCTCTCGTCGCACGCGAGAAGCCGGTCGAGGTCGGCGGTGCTCTTCTTCCACCGCATGGCGTCCCGGACCCGCTCCGTCTCGGCGCGGATCCGTTTGAGATCCAGCATGCGCTAGCGCTCGCCTCCGGCCATCGCGACGATCCGCCGCGCGCCCTCGTCGAGGAGCCGCTTCGCGAGCCGCGCTCCGATCCGTTCCTCCTCGCCCATCTTCCCGTCCTCGGTGTCCCGGACCATCTTCCGTCCGGTGGGATCGACGACCGCGCCGTCGAGGCGGATCGTGCCGTTCCCGATCGCCGCGAGGGCTCCCACCGCGTGCGTGGCGTCCGCGTTCAGATCGCGCAGGAACGCGCGCTCGCACGCGAGCTCGGCACGGGCCTCGGGATGATCCAGATGCTTCACGAGGCGGAGGATCTCCTTGGCGGTCGATCGCGCGAGCACGGCGCACGCGCCCTGTCCCGGAGGCGGGAGCAGGACCTCGGTCGTGAAGATCTCGGTGACCCGGTCCTGGAACCCGAGGTGCTCGACGGCGGACGCGGAGACCACGATCCCGTCGACGTCGCCGGAATCGAGGAGCCGCATGCGCTCGTCGAGGCTCCCGGCGACGTCGAGGAGCCGGAGATCGTCGCGATAGCGCAGGAGCTGCGCGCGCCGGATCGGCGTGTGCGCGGAGAGGGACGCTCCCTCGGGCAGCTCGTCCAGGATCATCTCGTCCGACGCGATCAGGACGTCGAACGGCGTGACCCGCTCCGCGACGGCCGCGAGCACGACCCCGGAAGGAAGCTCGGGCGCCATCTCCTTCGCGTTCTGGACCGCGAGGTCGACGTCTCCCTGCAGCACCGCGCGCGTCAGCGTGGCGCCCGGCCAGCCGCCGCGCGCCTCGCTCTCGATCGCGACCTGCGTGACCTCGGTGTTCCCGAGATAGGGGCGAAGCTGCTCGGCGATCCGCTCGCCGAGACTTCGTCCGAGACGCGTCGCGCGGACGCCAATACGGAGCGGTGCGTGGGTCATGGGAGCGCCGACGCTAGCACAAGCGAGCGAACGGGGTCCACGGCGGCGGGAGAGATCACGCCTCCCGCAGCGAGTCGACGATCGGCATCGTCGCCGCCTTGCGCGCCGGGAAGAAGCCGCCCACGAGCCCCATCAGGGCGGCGAAGAGGAGCCCCGCGAGGAGCATCATCGGCGTGACCTGGAATCGGAACGCGAGCTCGCTGAAGGTGGCGAAGCTCATGGTGCCCGTGGTGAAGCTCTGCACCGGGAGCGCGAGGAGGCATCCGATCGCCCCGCCCAGGAGCGCCAGGAGCACGGACTCGATCAGGAACGAGGTGAGGATCGCGCCGCGCGAGAAGCCGATCGCGAGCAGCGTGCCGACCTCTTTCGTGCGGGCGCCCACGGCCGCGTACATGGTGTTGAGCGCGCCGAACACCGCGCCGAGCGACATGATCGAGGTCACGAAGAGTCCGAGGGCGCGGAGCATGCCGGCGAGGACGCCGGACTGCTCGGCGTAGAACCGGTCCTCGCGCTCGACCTCGACGTTCATGCGCGGATCGGACTCGAGCCGCCGCTTGAGCGGCGTGAGATGGGACGGATCGGCCAGGCGCAGCGTGAGGCTCTGGTAGACGGGACGGTCGAAGACGGGCATGAAGAGCTCGACGTCGCCCCAGATCTCGGAGTCGTACGTGGCCCCCTTCGCGTCGAAGATCCCCACCACGGTCCACTCGCGTCCGGCGAGCTTGAGCCGGCTCCCGACGGAGCAGTTCTCGAAGCGCTCCGCCACCA
>DASTBC010000006.1 GCA_035712245.1 Candidatus Eisenbacteria bacterium | reverse complement strand
GGGCCAGATGCTCGTCCAGGGGCATCGTGAAGATGTGGTGGGCCGGGGCCCACGCCTTGCGGTCCTCGAGCCATTCGAAGAGCGGGAACTGGTGCACCCACACGAAGCGGAATTCCTTCGGGTCGAGCCGGAACTTCGCGGCGGCGACCTGCGTGCGGACGCTTCCGAGCGCGCGCAGCACCGTCGCGCGCGGTCCCGACGCGAGGAGAAGGAGCGCCCCTTCCTCGGCGCGCGCCGCGGCGAGGAGCTTTCGAACGGCCTCCCCGGCGAAGTGTTTCGCGACCCCTCCGTCGAGCGCGCCCCCCTTCACGCGCGCCCACGCGAGCCCGGCCGCGCCCATGAGCTTCGCCGTCGCCTCCCAGCCCTCGATCTCCTTGCGCGAGGCGCCCGCGAGCCCGGGGATCGCGAGCGTCCCCGTCATGGACGACGGGGCCTGTGCCCGGGCCTCGCGGAACTTCTCGAAGGCGCTCTCCCCCGCCGCGTCCGTGACGTCGCGGATCTCGAACGGAATCCTGAGATCCGGCTTGTCGCTGCCGTAGCGCTCCATCGACTCGCGATACGTGAGCCGCGGGAACGGCACCTTGAGCTCGCGGCCGAGGTCCCGCCGGAAGATCGAGGCCATCATGCCCTCGACCACCTCGAACACGTCGTCCTCGGAGACGAACGACATCTCGAGATCGATCTGCGTGAACTCGGGCTGGCGGTCCGCGCGGAGGTCCTCGTCCCGGAGACAGCGCGCGATCTGGAAGTAGCGGTCGAACCCGGAGACCATGAGGATCTGCTTGTAGAGCTGCGGCGACTGCGGCAGCGCGTAGAACTTCCCGGGGTGGAGCCGCGAGGGCACCACGTAGTCGCGCGCTCCCTCCGGCGTGGGCCGGACCAGCATCGGCGTTTCGATCTCGAGGAAGCCGTGGTCGGAGAGGTACTCACGGACGCTGCGCACCATGCCGTGGCGGAACGCGATGTTCTTCTGGAGGACGTCGCGCCGGAGATCGAGGTAGCGAAAGCGCAGCCTCAGATCCTCGGACGCGGTCGCGGTGTCGTCGAGCGGGAACGGAGGCGTGCGGCTCTCGTTCAAGATCGCGAGCGAATCGGCCTCGAGCTCGATGCCGCCCGTCGGGAGCTGCGGGTTCTCGCTCCCCCGGGGACGGTTCAGCACCTTCCCCTCGACGAAGACGACGTACTCGCTCCCGATCGAGCGTGCGCGCTCCATCACCTCCTCGCCCAGATGCTCGGGGCGGAACACCACCTGCGTGATCCCGAACCGGTCGCGCAGGTCGAGGAAGATGACGCCCCCGTGATCGCGCACGCGGTGGGCCCAGCCCGCGAGCCGCGCGCGCATGCCCGCCTGCTCGGGCCTGAGATCCCCGCACCGGTGGGTGCGCTTCCGGCCGCGCAGGGCCTCGATCATGGAGTCCTCCCCGCCATCGACGTCCGCCCGAGGAGCCGCTCGCGGATCGCCTCGGCGGAGCGCATCTTCCCCAGATCCTGTCCCGCTTCCATGTCACGCACCGCGTAGCCCTCCGGATCGGATGGAACGAAGACGACGTACCGGGCCTGGATCTTCGAGGCCCACTTCATCTGCGCCGAGCTGCTCCTCCCGCTCACGTCCGCCATCGCGCGAATGCCCGGTCCGGCCGCGTCGAGCCCGCGCAGCTCGCGCGCGAGCGCGAGCGCCTCGAGCGAGGCCTCGGGCGTGAGCGACACGACGCACACGTCCGGCCGGAGCGCCTGGTCGCCCTCCAGTCCTCCGGTGGCGAGGAGGAGACGCTCCATGCCGATCGAGAATCCGATCGCGGGAGTCTGAGGGCCGCCGAATTCCCGCACGAGCTGGTCGTACCGCCCTCCGCCTCCCACCGCGTTCTGAGCGCCGAGCCCGGCCGCGTGCACCTCGAAGACCGTGCGGGTGTAGTAGTCGAGCCCGCGCACGAGGCGCGGGGCGGTCTCGTGCTCGATCCCGAGCGCGTCGAGCGCCTCGTTCACGCCGCGGAAGTGGTCCCGGCAGGGCTCGCACAGCGCGTCGAGGACGCTCGGCGCCGACGCGATCGCGTCCTGGCAGGACGGGACCTTGCAGTCCAGGATGCGGAGCGGGTTCGTGCGGAGGCGTTCCTTGCAGTCCTCGCAGAGAGCCGCCTCGCGGGCCGCGAAGTGCTCGCGAATCCGGTCGCGGTACGTGGGGCGGCACGTCGCGTCGCCGAGGGAGTTCAGGAGCACGCGGATGTCGCCGAGCCCGACGCCGCGCAGGAGCGCGACGAAGAGATCGATCATCTCGGCGTCCGCGGCGGGCTGGGCCGGACCCAGGAGCTCGGCTCCGATCTGCCAGAACTGGCGGTACCGGCCGGCCTGCGGCCGCTCGTAGCGGAACATGGGACCGATATAGTAGAGCCGCGTGGCCGGCTCCCCGTGTCCGAGCGAGTGCTCGAGGTACGCGCGCACGAGCGGCGCCGTGCACTCGGGTCGCAGCGTGAGCGACCGGCCCTTGCGATCCTCGAAAGTGTAGAGCTCCTTGCGCACGATGTCCGTGGCCTCGCCGACGCTCCGGACGAAGAGGTCGGTCGACTCGAAGATCGGCGTGCGGACCTCGCGGTAGCCGTACCGGCTCAGGATGTCGCGCGTGCGCGACTCCAGCGCCTCCCACCGCTCGCTCTCTCCGGGAAGGATGTCGCGGGTGCCCCGGGGCACCTGGAATTTCGAAGCCACGCCGTTACTCCTGGATTCCGTCGCGGAGGGGTCGCGCCGGGACGATCTGCGTGAGCGCCACCGCGGCCGACACCGCGAGCACGTCGACGAGCCAGTCGGCCGCGTCCGTCGTGCGCCCGGAGACGGTTCCCTGGTAGAGCTCGTCCAGGAGTCCCATCGCGGCGCCGATTCCGATCGCGGTGAGGATCACCACGATCCGGCCGCTGCCACCCCACGTGAACCGGATCGCGCGGCCCACGAGGAGACCGAACAGCGAATACTCCAACAAGTGCGCCAGCTTGTCCACGAACGGGAACGGACTCGGAACCCTGGAGCCTGGAATCGAGGAGAGGACGAGGATGAAGGCGGCGTACCCGAGGACCGGAAGCCAGTAGAACAGAAAGAGGGCCCGGCCTCGAGGACCGGGCCCTCCCGACAACGGCTCAGGGACGGTCAAACCGCTGGACGCTCCAGACGTTGTACCCGCGGCGCTCGGTGCTGAAGATGCCGTTCAGGCCGTAGCGGTCCGCGCGGTTCGACACGAAGACGATGGTGTTCCCGTCGGGCGAGAAGCGGGGGTGCCCGTCGTCGGCGGGTCCGCTCGTCACGCGGATCGCGTTGTTCCGGTCGTTCGTGTCGGCGCGGATGATCCAGATGTCGCGCTCCCCCGTCCCAGGATTCGGATCCGCGAACACGATGTGCTGCCCGTCCGGAGACCAGTCCGGCTCGCTCGCGTCCAGGTCGTTCAGCCACGGGGACGCCGTCGTCTGTCCGGGCTGGCCCGGTGTCGCGACGGGGAACTTGTAGAACCCGCCGGATTCCTGGGCGGGGAGTCCGAAGAAGCGGAACGACATGGTGACCACCGAGTCGGGGAGTCCGTTCGAATCGACGTCGGGGCCCCAATTCGGCATCCAGAAGACTCGTGAGACAAGGCTCACGTCCTCGATCACCCGATTGGGAGGCGCGTTCAGGGCATCCGAGTTCACGTACCAGGGCCGGAGGTTGCCGCCCGTCGCGAGGGCGCTGTCCGAATTGTAGAGAAGCCAGGTTCCCTGGTGGCTGTACCGCGCGTTCGCCTCGATGCGGTGCGTGCCCGGCGTTCCGAGGGGCAGCGGGCTCGAGAAGGGACCGTACGGCGGCCGGATCGTGTCCGTGCCGACGCCGGCGCTGGGAAGGATCCAGATCCACTGGCTGTCGCCGTCCGCCTGGGCGGCGAACGCGATCTGCTGGCCGTCCGAGCGCATCGAGGGACCGCTCACCTTGCGGAACCCCTGCGTCGTCCGCGCCGTGCCGTCCCGCCGGATGTAGTCGATCGTGCCGTCGGACGTCTTCTTGTCCGGCCCCAGACCGGGCATCGCCACGTGATAGACGTCCGCCTGGCCGGTCACGACGCTCCGGTACTGGGCGTAGATCACGCCCGTCATTCCGCCGCTCCCGTTGGAAACGGGCGCCGGGTCGAACTGGACCTCCTCGCTTCGCGTCCAGCGCTCGTACTGGTTGTCCACGAAGATCTGGAAGGTGGTCTGCTTGAAGAACTGGGCTCCCCCCGGGTCGCTGGCCCGGATGGAGACCGTGACCGGGTACGTTCCCGGGGAGTCCGGAGCGACCCACGTGACGTTCGCGGTCGTGGAATCGAGGAGGGTCCCCGTGCTCGTGCTCCAGGAATAGGCGAGCGGGTAGTTGTTCACGTTCGTGGTGAGGACGGTCAGCTCGTTCTCCGCCCCCCGGATCGCGGGCTCGTGATCGACCGAGATGCCGGTGATGAGCGGCGAGTACACGCCCTCGTTCTCGATCGGGTCGCCGCCGTCGTCCGAGCAGCCGAACGCGATGAGGACAAGGCATGCCCCCGCCCAAAAACGCATCCACTTCATGGTTGGGGAATGCTCCTTTCTGGGGGACACGGCCGTGGTGTGCCGAAAAGCTACCAAGTCGCCGGGCAGGTCGTCAACGGAACGTTACGCCGCGGGGCAACGCCTTGGGATGTTAGAGGAACCGGCCTTCCGCCTCCCGAAGCACCGACAGGAACTCACCCGGGTCCTTGCTTTCGCGAAGGGAGGTCCGGACCGACTCCTCCTTGAGGAGCCTGGAGACGTTGGCGAGCGCCTTGACGTGGGGCCCGCGGAGACTCTCCGGGGAGACCAGGAGGATGAACAGGTTCGCGTGCTCCCCGTCCATGGAATCGAACTCGATCCCGAGCGGGGACACGCCGCAGGCCGCGACCAGGTGGTCGAGGAGCCGGGTCTTCCCGTGAGGGATCGCGACGCCGTTCCCGATCCCGGTCGACATCATGGACTCACGCTGGAGGACCTTGCTCAGGATCTCGCCCTTCGTGTTCACGCCGTGAGCGGACTCGAGGAGCTGGACCAGCTCCTTGATGGCGGATTCCTTGTCTCGCGCGCCCATGGAAAGGGTGATCGCGCGCTCGTTGAGCAACTCGGAGAGGTGCATGATACCCCGGACGGCCATGACGTGATCCTGGAAGGTGGGCGTCCCACGTGACGCGGGGCGGACGCTACCGTCCACTCGCGAGGACCGTCAAGCGGAAATCGCTGGAATCGCGGCAGGTAGCCCTAGGCGTGCGCCGGCTGGCGGCGCTCCTCGCGCTGGAACCGGAGCGGCGCCTCGTCGCTCCGACCGAGGAGCACCCGGATCCGGTCCCCGGGCAGGAACTCGCCCTTCAAGATTGCCTGAGCGAGCGGGTTCTGGACCCGTCGCTCGATCACGCGCCGGAGGGGACGCGCTCCGAAGACCGGGTCGTATCCCTCGCGGGCGAGGAGATCCAGCACGTCGTCCTCCACTTCCAGGGTGAGCTCCCGGTCGCGTAGCCGGCGCTCCACCTTGCGCACCTCGAGGCGAACGATTTCCCGGAGGGCCTCCGCGCCCAGAGGCTCGAAGATCAGGATCTCGTCGATCCGGTTGACCAGCTCCGGCCGGAAGTGGCCGCGAATCGCCTGCATCAGCGCCGGCCGCATCTCCTCGGCCGAGCGGCCCTGGAGCTCGAGGATGAGATCGCCTCCCAGATTGCTGGTCATGATCACGAGCGTGTTCTTGAAGCCCACGGTGCGGCCCTGGCCGTCCGTGAGCCGCCCGTCCTCGAAGATCTGGAGCAGCACGTTGGACACGTCGGGATGCGCCTTCTCGATCTCGTCGAGGAGCACGACGGAATAAGGACGCCGCCGCACCGCCTCGGTGAGCTGGCCTCCCTCCTCGAAGCCGACGTAGCCCGGCGGCGATCCGATCAGGCGCGACACCGTGTGCTTCTCCTGGTACTCGGACATGTCGACGCGGATCATGGCCCGCTCGTCGTCGAAGAGGAACTCCGCGAGCGCCCTCGCCAGCTCCGTCTTCCCCACGCCGGTCGGACCGAGGAAGAGGAACGAGCCGAGGGGTCGGTTCGGGTCCTGAAGCCCCGCGCGCGCGCGCCGGATCGCGTCCGAGACGGCGCGCACCGCGGCGTCCTGCCCCACGACGCGCTCGCGGAGCCGGTCCTCCATGTGGAGGAGCTTCTGGATCTCGCCCTCGAGGAGCTTCGAGACCGGGATCCCGGTCCAGCGCGCCACGACCTCGGCGATGTCCTCCTCGTCCACCTCCTCCTTCAGGAGCTTCAGCTCCTTCTGCACGTCGGCGAGCTTCGCCGTGTGCTCGTGGAGCTCCCTCTGGAGCTTCGGCAGCTCTCCATGGCGAATCCGCGCCACGCGCTCCAGATCGCCGGAGCGCTCGGCCTGCTGCTCCTCGACGCGGAGCGCCTCGACGCGCGCCCGGGCGTCGCCGATCTTCTGCACGACCGCGCGCTCCCGCTCCCAGTGCGCGCGGAGACGCTTCAGCTCGGCCTCGACATCCTCCATCTCTCCCTCGATGAGCGCGCGGCGCGACTTCGCGCCCTCGTCCCGCTCGCGCTTCAGCGCGAGGCGCTCGATCTCGAGCTGGCGCTTCCTCCGCTCGAGCGTGTCGATCTCGGCCGGCATGCTGTCCATCTCGATCCGGAGCCGCGAGGCGGCCTCGTCCACGAGGTCGATCGCCTTGTCGGGGAGCTGGCGGTCCGTGATGTAGCGGTGGGAGAGCTGCGCGGCGGCGACGAGCGCCGCGTCCTGGATCTTCACCTTGTGGAAGTTCTCGTACCGCTCGCGGAGCCCGCGCAGGATCGCGATCGTCGCGTCCACCGAGGGCTCGGAGACGAAGACCGGCTGGAACCGCCGCTCCAGCGCCGCGTCCTTCTCGATCCGCTTGCGGTACTCGTCGAGCGTGGTCGCGCCGATGCAGTGGAGCTCGCCGCGGGCGAGCGCGGGTTTCAGGAGGTTCGACGCGTCGAGCGCGCCCTCGGCGGCTCCCGCGCCCACGAGAGTGTGCAGCTCGTCGATGAAGAGGATGATCTGCCCCTCGCCGCGCTGCACCTCCTTCAACACCGACTTGAGCCGCTCCTCGAACTGCCCGCGATACTGGGCGCCGGCGAGGAGCGACCCCAGGTCGAGCGCGAGCACGCGGCGCTCCTTGAGCCCCTCGGGCACGTCGCCGCTCACGACGCGCTGGGCCAGTCCCTCCGCGATGGCGGTCTTCCCCACGCCGGGCTCGCCGATCAGGACCGGGTTGTTCTTCGTCCGCCGCGAGAGGACCTGGATCACGCGCCGGATCTCGTCGTCGCGCCCGATCACCGGGTCGAGGGCTCCCTTTCGAGCCGCCTCCGTGAGATCGCGCGTGTACTTGGCGAGCGCCTCGTAGCGGTCCTCGGGATCCGGCGACGTCACGTTCTGTCCGCCGCGCACTTCGAGGAGCGCGTGATAGAGGGACTCGCGCGTCGCCCCGGCCTCGCGGAGGATGCGCCCCATCTCGGACGTGACGGCGGGATCGAGCGAGGCGAGGGCCATGTGCTCGGTCGAGACGTACTCGTCGTGGAGCCGCTCCGCCTCGACCTCGGCGTGCTCGAGGATCTCGGCCACCGCGGGGGAGAGCACCGTCTGCCGCCGTCCGGTGACCTTGGGCAGGCTCTTCAGCCGCTCCTCGAGCAGCGCGCGCACGCGCGGGACGGAGACGCGCGCCGATTCGAGCACCGCCGGCACGGCGCCGTCCTTCTGATCGAGGAGCGCCTGGAGCAGGTGCTCGGTTCCGACTTCCGGATGCCCCGCGCGCTCGGCCAGCGCCTGCGCGTCGGCCAGTGCCTCGCGGGACTTGACGGTCAGCTTCTCGAATCGCATGCGGCTGTGCCCTCCCATGAGAAGTATAGCGCCGACGCGCGCCGCAAGGGACGGGACACCGCCCTCGATTCGATGGGGCCCAAACTGCGCTCATCGTGACAGGGGGGATGGAGCCACGAATGCCGGCACGCGTTGACGGTGCTCCGCGAACAGGCGGAGGCGTGTGGGCGGGTTTGACCGACGTCACAGC
>DASTBC010000005.1 GCA_035712245.1 Candidatus Eisenbacteria bacterium | reverse complement strand
GAGTTCTACGGGAACTACTTCACGATCGTGAACATCCTGGCCGCGGTGATCCAGGCCTTCCTCGTCTCTCGGTTGATCCGATTCCTGGGCGTGCGCGGCGCGCTGCTCGTGCTTCCGGTGGTGTCCCTGATGGGGTATCTGTCGATGGCCTTCATCCCCGTTCTCGGCCTGAT
Organism: Candidatus Eisenbacteria bacterium; assembly: GCA_035712245.1. Taxonomy (GTDB): domain Bacteria; phylum Eisenbacteria; class RBG-16-71-46; order SZUA-252; family SZUA-252; genus WS-9. The sequence goes on along the minus strand of DASTBC010000005.1, from coordinate 3,573 downwards.
CCGGGGCGCGAAGATCGCGGAGAACTCCCTGGACTACTCGCTCCAGAACACGACTCGGAACGCGCTCTACCTTCCCACGAGCCGCGAGGCCAAGTACAAGGCGAAGCAGGCGAACGACACGTTCTTCGTCCGCCTGGGAGATCTCGCTTCGGCGGGGCTCGTGTTCGCGGGGACGACGTGGCTCGCCTTCACCCGCCGCGAGTTCGCGCTGGTCGCGGTCGCGCTGGTGCTGGTGTGGCTGACGATCGCGTTCTTGCTGGGCAAGCGCTTTCAGACGCTCGCGCACACCAAGTAACGAAGGGCGGCTCAGCGCGACGCGGCTCGTGCGGGCGGGGGCCGACGTTCGTTACGACCGTGCCGCGTCGGGCGGCGCCGGGCCCAGCGGCTCGGACACCTGCACCGGCGGCGGCGTTCCCGCGGCCTCCGTGGAAGGGGGAGCCGACGCCGTGTCGTCCGGCGACGCCACCGGCTTGCCCAGCACCGCCGCCTGGAGCGCGGCGCCGGCGCTCGGGGGCGTGACGGGGTCTGCCGCCGCGGCCGCCGCCTCCTCCTCCACGAGCGCGGCCGGCCTCTCGATCCCTTCTCCCTCGACCCGCGATTCTTCCGGGGGCGCGGCGGAAGCGAGCGCGCGCAGGCGCTTCGCGAGCACGCGCACGAGCTCGGTCAGCAGCGTCAGGTCCCCGGCGGCGAGATCGTAGAAGTCGTCCCGCTGGAGGGAGAGCGTGCGGCCCTCGGCGACGCAGAGAGCGCGGTGTCCACGCGCGGAGTCGTCCACGAGCGACCACGTCCCGAACGCCTCTCCGGGACCCACTTCGGACGTGACCCGCCCGTTGGCCGAGAGCTCGACCTTCCCTTCGACCACGATGTAGAGCACGTCGGACCGGTCCTCCTCGTTGTAGATCACGTCCCCCTCGGAGACCTCGACCTCGCGGGCCACGTTGGCGAGTCCCACGAGATGCCGGGGGCCGACGTCCTTGAGGAGATCGACACCCTTCAGGATGAGCACGCGCTCCACGGGGGTCAGCATCGTCCCTCCGGTGCCGTTTGGGGCCGCGGGCTCATCCACGCGGGCGAGTCGTCCACGGCGTTCAGCGCCTCGAGCTCAGCCCGGACCACCTCGTGGCCGTCGGCGAGGAGCCACTCGGGGTCGGGCCCCAGCGCCCACCGCGACGCCCTCACCGCACAGGCCCGAAGCCATGGGTCTTGCGAGTCCCAAGCCGCTCGAACCCAGGCGTCGACATCGGCGGGTCGCAGATCGGCCGGAGAAGGCCGTGGATCGTTTCCCTCGAAGATCTCCATGACATGATGAAACACCTGCCGGGGGAGAATGTGGTTGAGATATTCCATGGCCGGGGCGTCGTCGGACGTTTCCCTCGTCTTCAGCCTCTCGAACACGCCCGCGAGCGGACGGGGATCGTACCAGCAGGCGAGGGCTCGGATCCCGCGTTCGAGCGCCATGTTGGCGAACTCCCGGCAGCTCTCGCCGAGCAGCCGCACCTCGGGCGCCGGGTGATGCGCGAGCTCGAGAGACGGGGGGATCCAGCGCCGGTACTCGCCCAGCTCCCGGAGGAAGAGCTTGTGGGCCCACGAACGGGAGATCACGGGGGCTCCGACCTGGATTCGCACCCGGCTCGCGTTCTGAAGACCGAGGTGCCGGAGCATCAGGTCCGTGCCGCGCGCCAGGCGGAGGAGGGCGCGGGTGGCCCGTGGGCTGCCGATCTCGCCCAGGGTCCTCGCGGCGAGGATCTGGGACTGCGGCCCGTGGGTCCCCTCGACGAGCCGCAGTAGAGCCGGCACGGCAGCGTCGCCGAGCGCGGCGATCGCCTGGCGCGCCTCGTAGCTCGCCTCCGGCTCGAGCAGCCGCCCCAGGAGGGTCGGCATGAGGGCGGGGGTCGGACGGCGTGCCGCGGCTTGAAGGGCCGCGCGACGCACCTCGTCATCGGGATCGTCGAGCAGCGCGCGAAGGCGGGGCAGCCGCGCGTCGGCAGAGGAGATCGTCCCCAGCGCCCGTGCCGCGAGCGCACGCTCCGAGGGGCGCGAGGACTCGAGCCGCTCGTCGATCCATTTCAGGGTCATCGCACCGGGAGCCGCCTCCGGGCGCGTCAGGACGACCTCCACCACGGCGGCGCGACGCTTCTCGTCGGGGTGCTCGAGGAAGCTACGGGCAAGCTCGAGCGGACGGCGGCTCATCTCGAGCAGGTAGCTGACCGCCGCCCGCACCACACTCTCCGACGAGTCGGCGAGCAGCGCCTCGACCTTCCGATCGCGATCGACGAGCCGCATCGACTCCATGGAGGCGATCGCGGCCGCGCGAACGAGGGGAGAAGGGTGGTCGATGCATGCGCGCACGGCCGCTCCGATCTGGGCCGAGCGCGTGTAACGGCAGAGCGTCAGCGCCAGCGCGACATGCTTTTCGTCCGGGGAGCGGAGCGACGCGAGGAGCGCCCTCCGCGCCGCGGGGACCCGCATCGATTCCGCGACCCCCTCGGGATCGAGCCAGCCCCGGCTGAGCGCATCCTCGAACGCGCGCGCGTACTGCCGGTTCAGACGAAGGAGAACCACGAGCCACACGGCCGCGACGACCGTGGTGACGATCGCGATCACCGGGATCGCGACGCCCGCCGCGCCGAGCACGACGATCAGCATGACGCCGACGACCGCGTCGGCCCACCGCTCCACGAGCGTATCGATCGCGGGCTTGATGCGCCGCCGGTCGTTGGGCCGGACCGCCATGTAGTAGATCTCCGCGGTCGACTTGCCGAGCCCCTGCAGGACGACCCCCTGCACCCAGCGCATCGCCACGACCGCCCACCAGCCGGTCGTGAGCGCGACCCACCAGGCGAAGGCCATGACGAGCGCCGGCTGGATCCCCGTCGAGGCGGCGAGCCCGATCCGGTTCAGGATCCATCCGGCAGGACCGAACTGGAAGAAGAGCGCGAGCGCGTTCATCACGAGGTAGAACTTGCCGAGGAACTCCGTCAGCGCGGCCGGGCTCGGATAGACGTCCTGGATCAGGAACTTGAACTGGAAGTCGATGAGCGTGCCCACGAACACCGACAGCGCCAAGGCGAAGGCGAGATAGCGGACATAGTTCGAGCGCCGGACGATCTCCCACCGCGACCCCGTCGCGGTCGCTTCCGGTGGCTCGGTCTCGCGGCGAATGCGATGCCGCTCGACCGCCCGCGTCAGGAGATGGGCCACGGTGAGGAGGAGGAAGAACATGAGCGGAAGTCCCACGTCCTGTGCCACCGGTGTGAGCCATCCGGCAAAGCCTCCGGCGAGGAGGCCGCCCACGAGCCCGCATCCCGTCAGCAGGGGGAACACCCGCCTCGCGCGGCGCGAGTCCCACACCTCGAGCGCCAGCACCCAGAAGTGGGGGAGGAGCATCATCGCCTGGCTGCCCGTCCAGACATAGAACGCGGCGGAGGTGACGCGCGGCCAGAGCGGGAACGCGATCGCCGAGGCGAGGCTGATCAGGATCGATGCGTACTGGTTCCAGCGAGCCGAATCGATCCGCGTGTACCGGTTCGCGATCCGTGCCTCGAGCCATACGAAGCCGGCCGAGGCGATCGC
>DASTBC010000004.1 GCA_035712245.1 Candidatus Eisenbacteria bacterium | reverse complement strand
CCGCTCCGGTCGAACTGCGTCGAGCCCGGGAAGAGGAGCCCGGGATAGAGGCGCGAGTAGGAGATCAGGTGCACCTCGTCCGTCCGCGTGAAGGCGCGGGCGAGGAGCGTCGTGTAGTGGGCGATGCCGCCCCGGTGCGGGTGCGTCGGGCCGAGCAGGGCGACCTTCACGCGGCGCGCTCCTCGCGCGCGGCGCGATCAGACGCGCTCTTGGATTCCGTAGTGGGGCTCTTCCGACCGGGTGCCGGCGACCAGCTCGCCCAGGAAACCGAGCGAGAGGAACTGGATTCCGAGGATCACGAGCACGAGCCCGAAGAGGAGCCCGGGCCGGAGCCTGAGACCGTGTCCCAGGAACCAGGGCCACGTGTAGATCGTCGTGATGATCGCGCCCAGGATCGCGAAGGAGATCCCGAGCCTCCCGAACAGATGGAGCGGCCTCGTGCTGCTCGTCGTCATGAAGAGGACCGCCATGAGGTCCAGGAAGCCGTTCAGGAACCGCGACACGCCGAACTTCGTCTTCCCGTGCAGGCGCTCGTGGTGCACGGTCCGGATCTCCGAGACCTTGAACCCGTTCCAGTGCGCGAGGACCGGGATGAACCGGTGGAGCTCGCCGCGCAGGCGGACCGTCCGCGTGACCTCGCTCCGGTACGCCTTGAGCCCGCAGTTCATGTCGTGGAGCTTCACGCCGCTCATCCCGGACGTCACCGCGTTGAAGAGCTTCGAGGGGATCGTCTTCGTGATCGGGTCCTTCCGCTTCTGCTTCCATCCCGACACGAGGTCGTATCCCTCCTCCAGCTTCGCGAGGAGGCGCGGGATCTCGGCCGAGTCGTCCTGCAGGTCTCCGTCCATCGTGACCACGAAGCGGCCGCGCGCCTCGCGGAAGCCCACGGAGAGCGCGGCGGACTTTCCGTAGTTCCGCCGGAAGCGGATTCCGCGCAGGCCGGGGACCGACGCCGCGAGCGCGCGGACCCGGTCGAACGTGCCGTCCGTCGACCCGTCGTCCACGACGAGGATCTCCGTCCGGAGCCCGAGCGGCGCGATGTCCGCGGCGAGCTTCCGCAGCAGGGGCTCCATGTTGTCGGCCTCGTTCCAGACCGGGATCAGGACCGTGAGGTCGGGGTCGGGCCCGCGCGCGATGGCTGGCGTCCCCGCGGACTCCCGCATCGCCGTTCCGGTCAGCGGCTCCGGTGCCATTCCCACTGGCGCCTCAGTCCCTGCGTGAGGTCCGTGCGCGGCTCGTATCCCAGGTCGCGACGCGCGCGCGACGTGTCGGCGGACGTGTCGCGAGGGTCGCCCGGCGGGGGCGCGACGAGGCGGCGCTCGATCGTGAGTCCGCTCACGAGCTCGATCGACGCGAGGAGGTCGTGCAGCGTGACCCGGTGCCCGCCCCCGATGTTGTAGACGAGCCCGGGCACGGCAGGACGGAAGAGCGCCTCCATCGTGGCGGCCACGGCGTCGTCGACGAAGGTGAAGTCCCGCGTCTGGCTCCCGTCGCCGTAGATCGAGACGGGGGTCCCGGCGCGCGCGGCCTCGAAGAAGTTGTGGATCCCCATGTCGGAGCGCTGCCGCGGCCCGTACACGGTGAAGTAGCGGAGCGAGACGACCGGAAGCCGGAAGCTGGCCCAGTAGGCGTGGAGGAGCGCCTCCGTGGCGAGCTTCGTGACGCCGTAGGGCGAGATCGGGCGGGGCATCTCGTCCTCCGGCGTGGGAAATCGGGTCGGGAGCCCGTAGACCGAGGAGCTCGACGCCACCACGATCCGCTCGACGGGGTGCGCGCGGAGCGCCTCGAGGAGCCGCTGGGTCGCCGTGACGTTGTGCTCGGCGTACGCGCGGAACGGGTCGCCCCAGCTCGCGCGGACCCCGGGGAGCGCGGCGAGATGCACCACGTGCGTCACGTCCTCGAGGAGCGGCTCGAGCGGCGCGCTCCGGATGTCGGCCTCGATCAGCCGGAACGAGGGGTTGGTGAGCGCCGAGGCGATGTTGGAGCGCTTCTGCGCCGGATTGTAGTTCGACGTGAAGGCGTCCACGCCGGTCACGGCCGTGTCCTTCTTGAGGAGCGCCTCGACGAGGGTCGAGCCGATGAACCCGGCCGCGCCGGTGACCAGGACCCGGGGCGCCGTCATCGAGACTCCGGAATGCGCGCGCCCGGAGCCGCCCGGGGCCGGACCCGGAGCGACTCCTCGAACTCCTGGAGGTACGCGGCGCCGTCCCGGTCCTCGGGATGCGCGCGAACCCACGTGCGCAGCACGTCCACCGCCTCCTCCCGGCGCCCCTGCTCCCAGAGCGCGGTGAAGAGCGCGCTGAACCAGTCGAAATACTGCTGGTTCATGTCCACGGCGCGGCGCAGCTGGACGATCCCGTCCTCGGTCCTCCCGGTGCGGTAGTAGATCACGCCGAGGTGGAACGGGAACTCCGGCGCGTCCGGGAAGCGCCGCGAGCCCTCCAGGTACACGCGCTCCGCGTCCGCGACGCGTCCGCTCTCGTCGTAGAGGCGCCCCAGGTATTCGAGGAGCCCGGGGAAATCCGGCGAGATCTTGGCGGCGTCCTCGAGCACGCGGATCGCGTCCTGGGGGCGCCGCGCCATGTGGAGCTGATAGCCGACCTGCACGTGCGCGGCGGTGTAGTTCTGGACGAGACGATACGCGTTCTCGTCCTTGTACACGGCGGTGTCGTAGTTCCGGTTCTTGTCGAGGAGCCCCTCGTAGCGGAAGACGCGGTACAGGTTGTCCATCGTCCTCTGGACGTCGACCGAGCGGCCGGCGTCCTGGGGGTTCACGCGGAACACGAGCCCCTCCAGCGAGAGCCGCTTCTCGAGCCCCATCTGATCGGGCACCGTGACGGCGAGATAGAGCGGACGCTTCCACCGGTTCGTCTCGACGATGTTCTTCACCGCGAGGTCCTTCACCCAGACGATGTTCCCCGTCTGCTCGTCGCGATACGGGGTGAGCGCGGCCAGCTCGTCGTCCGTGTAGCTCAGAGGCACCTTCGGCTCGAGGTCGCGGAGCTGCTTGATGTACCACGGCGTGTTGAGGAGGCTCAGGTTGACGACACGGACGTCCTTGCGGAGTCCCTCGACCTCCTGGATGTACCAGAGCGGGAACGTGTCGTTGTCGCCGTTCGTGAACACGATGGCGTCCTTCTCGAGCGGCGTGAGCATGTTGTAGGCGTAGTTGTGCGCGATGTAGAACCCGGACCGGTCGTGGGTGAACCACCCGTTCTTCATCGGAAGGAGCGAGATCCCGACCAGCGTGAGGGCCGCGAGCCCGAGCCCGGCGAGGACCCCGGTCGACGACGGGAGCGGCGTGTACGGCTCCGGCGTGAGGCCGCCGTTCCCGCCCGGATTCGCGCCCACGGGCTCGGCGATCGCCGCGCGCGCCGCCGGCGCGGAAGCCGCCCCGCGCGCCGGCTGGAGCGAGGCCGGATGGATCACCCGGGCGATCGCCTGGAACACCGCGGCCGCCCCCATGCCCATCCAGACCGCCATGAAGTGGTACGAGCTCGTGAAGAAGTAGTCGCGCTCGCGCACCTCGTGGTCCGTGAAGTTGAGGTAGAAGATGAGCCCGGGGCCCATGACGACGTTCGCCGCGAGGAAGAACCAGAACGTGGTCCGGTCGCGGCGGTAGTTCCACCACGCGCCCCAGAAGAAGAGCAGGAACGGGATCGAGTTCACGAGGCGCACCCAGAACGCGGACGAGCCGAGCTCGCCGATTCGCTCGATCAGCGGCCACTGCTGCCCCACGTACCGGAGGTACATGAAGTTGATCTGCTGCCAGACCTCCGCCCGCCGCTCGAACGGGTTGGAGGGTCCGTACTGCTTCCGCCCGAGATACTCGAGCCACGCGCCGATCGTCGAGGGATCCCCCTCGTTGATGGCGGGCATCTGCTGGCTCCGGATCAGGAGGAAGATCTGGACGCTGGCGCCGATCACGAACACGAGAACCCACCACGCGATGAGGTTCCTGCGCAGGAAGAACGAAGACATGAGGAACGAGAGGAGCGCGGCCGCGCCGAGCAGGAAGAGGAAGAAGCCTCCCGGGATCCCGAGCTCCAGCGAGCCGTTCACGTACAGGAGCCCGACCACGAACGTGAGGAAGGCGGCCGGCGCGATGAACTTGGAGCTCAGGAAGACTTTCGGATTGACCATCGCGAAGAGCACGACGAGCGGGAGGAAGACCAGCACGGTCCCGAGGTGCACTCCCGTCGAGATCCCGACGATGTACATGATGAGGAGGAGGAGCTTGTCGTTCCCCGGCTCGCCCTGGTGGTCCCACCAGTTGAATCCGAGCCAGACGATGAACGCGCCGAGGCAGGACGAGAGCGCGTAGACCTCGGCTTCGATGGCGCTGTCCCAGAACGACTTGCCGAACGCCACGAAGAACGCCGCCACGAGCCCGCCCAGCTCGCACGCGAGCCACGCGGTCATCGTCGGGGACTCCGGCGCGAACGTCCGGCGCAGCGCGCGCACGGTGAAGAGGAACGTGAAGAGGCACGCGAGCGCCGAGGCCAGCGCGCTCATCCAGTTCACCCGGAACGCGACGCTCTCGATCGGGATCAGCGAGACCACCCGCCCGATCATCGTGTAGACGGGATTCCCCGGCGGATGCGGGAGCCCGAGGATGTACGACGTGGCGATGTACTCCCCGGAATCCCAGAACGGCACCGTGGGCGTGGTCGTCAGCGTGAACGCGACGAGCGGCACCGCGAGCGCGAGGAGCGCGAAGAAGAGGTGGCCGGCGCGAGGGTTCATCCCGTCCTCCCCGAGACCCGCTCCACGTCGTCCCCCTCCCGCGCGGCGCGGCGGCGCTCCCGCATCGTCTGGATCGCCCGGCGGGGCGTGCGGGAGAGGAAGATGAGCCCTCCGAGAAGGCTGATCGCCACCGAGAGGAGGTAGGTCAGGAACGGAACCGTGAACGCCTGTTCGTTGGTCATGCCGGCCATCTGGAATAGAACCACGCCCGCCCCTTCCCGGATCCCGAGGCCGTTCATCGAGATCGGGAGGGAGACGAGGGCGGCCAGCACGGGCACGAAGAGGAAGTAGGTCCCCATGGCGACCCGCACCCCGAGGGCGAGCCCGACCGTGTAGTGGACGAGGATCCGCGTGATCTGGACGAGCGTGGACGCGGCGATCGCGACCACGAGCGCCTGGCCCTGGCTCTTGAATCCGTGCAGGTCGTCCATGAGCCGCGCGATCGCCCGCTCGATCGTGCGCGCGCCCACGACGCGGAAGGGCCACTCGAAGGCCATCAGGACCTTCCGGCTGAAGATGCTGAGGAAGAGCCCGAGCGAGACCAGAAAGACGAGGAAGATGGTGACGTAGATGGCCACCATGTGGACCCGGTCGATCGCGGCGAACGACGCGAGCACCGCGACGAAGGCGATCGCGAGCACCCCGATGAGCCGGTCCATGAGCGTGGCCGAGAAGACCGGGCTCACGTGGGTGGCGTGCTTCGAGGCGTCGCTGATCCGCGCGATGTCGCCTCCGATGTTCGACGGAAGGAAGTTGTTGAAGAAGAGCCCGACGAAGTAGTACGAGGCCGCCTTCCGGTAGGGGATCTGGACGCCCATCGCGCGGAGGAGCCGCGCCCAGAGCCAGCTCCCCACGACGTTCGAGAAGAAGAGGAGTCCCGCGGAGAGGAGGAGGAGCTCGGGATCGGCGCGCCGCACGGTCGCCCAGATGTCCTTCGGGGACACCTTGGCGACGACGTAGGCGAAGAGCGCGACGCTGAGGAGGATCTTCGCGGCGATCAGGGGAACCTTGTACCGGGAGACGAACGACTGGAAGGCCGCGGCGGTCACGCGGCGGCTCCACGGGCGGCGGCCGCGCGCTCGATCACGGCGCGGCTCTCGCGGTAGCAGGTCTCCCAGTCGAACGTCCGCGCCCACTGGACCGCCTGGGACGCGAGCCGGACCCGGAGCTCCCGGTCGACGAGGAGACGCACCAGCGCGTCCGCGAGCGCCCGGTGGTCCCCGTGCTTCACGAGGATCCCGGTCTCGCCGTCGCGCACCGACTCGACCAGGCCCGGGCTCCGGCTCGCGACGACCGGAAGGCCGCAGGCGTTGGCCTCGATGGCGGTGAGTCCCCATCCCTCCTTGGGCGACGTGTTCACGGCCACCTGGGCGCGGTTCAGCACCTCGACCTTCTCGCGCTGGGAGACCGCGCCATGGAAGGCGACGCGGTCCGCGACGCCGAGCCGCCGCGCGAGCTCCACGAGCTCGCCGCGGTACGGACCGTCGCCGACCACGAGGAGCCGCGCTTCCGGCACGGCCTTCAGGACGCGCGGGAACGCGGCGATGGGATGCTGCGCTCCCTTGTACCGGCGAAGGCGGCCGAGGAACACGATCACGGGCTCGGACCGGGCCTCGGGGGGCGCCGTGACCGCGTACTCCTCCTGCGTCAGACCGCAGCGCACGACCGTGACCCGCTCGCGCGCGATTCCGCGGCGGTGGAGATCGTCCCGGGTGCTCTCCGAGATGGCGAGAAACGGAGTGTGGCGGTACACGAGCGGGATCAGGGTCTCGCTGGCCCAGACGAGGCCGGCGACCAGCGGAGGCGCCTCGTGAAACGCCGTCGTTCCGAAGAGATGGGGAACCACGGCGAGCACGGGAGCCGATGCGTAGAGCGGGCTGAAGAACGGAACCTTGTTGATGTCTTCCAGAACGAGGTCAAACCGCTCCCTCCGGAACCGCTTGCGATAGAGAGCCCCGAGGGCGAGGTTCGCATTGTACCACGATCCGGCGCGGTGGATTTGGATGCCCCCCACCCGGTCCTCGTCCGGCGCGCCGGGGTACCGCTCGGAGAGCCAGACCACGCGGTCGCCGTCGCGCACCGCGCGGCGGAGGATCTCGAACAGGTGGAGCTCCGCGCCGCCCGCTTCGGGATGGCGCGGGTCTCTCCAGTTGAACGCGAGGAGGTTCAATCGCGGCGCGCGCCCGCGTCCGGAGCCGTCCCCTTCCGGCCCACCGCTCCGATCACGAAGTACGTGTGGAACGCGAGCGGCGTGCGCTCCCAGGCGGCGCGGATCCGCGCCATGAGCGGCGTCCAGAGCGGCACCGGTGGAGGCTCGAGCGGGAGCTTCGCGAGCCCGAGCTTGAGGAGCCCGAGCCGGAGCGACCGGTACGCGAGGCCCGGCACCATGAAGGCTCCGTAGCGGCGCGTGACGCGCACGCCGGCACGCGCCATGAGCCCCGTGAGCTGGCCGATCGTGAACTCCGTCTCCCAGCCGGCGAACCACTTCCCCATCGCGATGAGCACGCGCTTCATCGCGGTGTACAGGTGGTAGCGCTGCGGGACGTCCACGACCAGGATCCCGTCCGGCTTGAGCGCGCGCACGTTCTCGCGGAGGAGCGGCATCGGGTCGCGGAAGTGCTCGAGGAGGCCCTGGTGGAAGACGGTGTCGAAGGTCCCCTCCCGGAACGGCATCCGGAGCGCGTCCGCCCGCACGAGGAGCGGCCGCACGCCGCTCCGGCGCGCGACGTCGCGCGCCACCTCGAGCGACGCCATGGAGTAGTCGAGGAGCACGACGGTCGCGCCGCGCGCCGCGAGCGTGACGCTGTCGCGTCCCGAGCCCGCGCCCACCTCGAGCACCCGCGCGCCCTCGACGGGACCCTCGTCGAGGATCCGTTCGGCGACCTGTCCCGCGGTCGGATAGACGTCGTCGATCGCGGCCCGCTCGCGCCAGAACCGGGTCCAGTGCGCTTCGGTCGAGGCCCGCACGTCCGGCTACTCTCCCGTCGCGAGGCGCGCGGCGAGGACTTCGGGAAGCTGGGCCGCGCGGATCCTGGCCTGCGCGCCCTCCACGTCGTAGCCCATCCTCACGTACTCGATCGCGCCGGCGTCCTCGTCGTGGATCACGAAGCAGGCGCGCGGATCGTGATCGCGCGGCTGGCCCACGCTCCCCACGTTCACGATGTACCGGCGCGCCGGATCGAGCGACGAGGTGGAGAGCGGAAGCGATTTGCACCCGCCCGGGTCCGCCATGTAGATCGCGGGCTGGTGCGTGTGACCGATGAAGCAGACCGGCTCCTCGAAGTAGTGGAACTGCGGCTCCGCGTCGAACCGGTCGAGCAGGTACTCCCAGTCGCGCGGACACGCGGGCGACGCGTGGACGAGGAAGGTCGAGCCCTGCGACGCCGTGAGCGGGAGCCGTTGCAGGTATTCGCGGTTGTCGCGGGTCAGCGTCTTCGACGTCCACTCCGCGGCCACGCGCGCGTAGATGTTGAAGCGCGCCGCCTCCGGCCCGCCGCTCGCGGCGGCGTCGTGGTTGCCGAGGAGGACGAGCGAGCACTTCTCGCGCACGTGGTTCAGGCACTCGTTCGGGCTCGCGCCGTATCCCACCACGTCGCCCAGGCAGAGGATCCGATCGGGGCGGCGGCGCTCGAGCTCCTCCAGGACCGCCTCGAGCGCCTCGAGGTTGCCGTGGATGTCCGAGATGAGGGCGGTGATCATCCGACGGAGGGTCGCGCTTCGTGGGCGATCCGGTCAAGGATTCCGTTCACGAAGGACCCCGATGTCTCCATGCCGTATTTCTTGGCGATCTCGATCGCCTCGTCGAGCGCGACCCGGGTGGGCGTCTCGGCATGGTAGAGGAGCTCGGCGGCCGCGAGGCGGATGATGGAACGGTCCGTCGCGGCCATGCGCGTCAGGGACCAGTTCCTCGCGATCCGCTCCACCGCGGCATCGATGTCGCCCCGGTGCTCGTCGAGCGTGCGCACCAGGACCGCCGCGAATTCGCGCACGTCGGGCCTCGGGTCCACGTCCTCGACGATCTCCGAGAGGCAGCGGTCGATCGGATCGCCCGTGACGTCGGCCTGGTAGGCCGCCCGGAACGCGATCTCGCGCGCCTCGCGCCGGCGGTTCACCGTCCGTACTCCGCGCGGAACGCGCGCGCGAGACGGCCCATCTCGACGGCCGCGAGCGCCGCGTCCGCGCCGCGGTTCCCCATCGGCCCTCCGGAACGTTCCATCGCCTGCTCCATCGTGTCGGTCGTGAGCACGCCGAAGAGGACGGGCACGCCCGTCTCCTCGGAGACCCGCGCGATCCCTCGCGCCGCCTCGCCCGCCACGAAGTCGAAGTGGGGCGTGCCTCCGCGCACGACGGCGCCGAGACAGACGATCGCGTCATAGCGCGCGGAGCGCGCCATCGCCCGCGCCGTCCACGGCAGCTCGAAGGCGCCCGGAACCCGGACCTCGTCGATCCGCCCGGGACTCACGCCGGCCTCGCCCAGCGCGCGACGGGCGCCGTTCAGGAGCCGCTCGCCGATCTCGAGATTGAACCGCGAGAGGACGATCCCGATCGAGAGCCCGGCGCCGTCCTCCGATCCCTCGAGGCGACGGCCCTCACGGGGGCCGGCGACGCTCCGGCGCGCGCCCGACCCGGGCCGCGCGGCCCGCATGGCCTTCGCGGGGACCGCCCCTCGCGCGCCGCGCGCGGCGGTCACGAGCGCCCGCCCCGCTTTCCGTTCGCGTGATGAGCCAGGAGCTTCAGCTTGGGATGCCGGAGCAGGTGCCCCAGCCGGGCGCGCTTCGTCGCCAGGTAGCGGCGGTTCACCGGATTGGGGCGGATCTCGAGCGGCTCGCGCGCCGCGACCTCGATGCCGTAGTCCGTGAGCGCCTCGATCTTCCGGGGATTGTTCGTGAGGAGGCGGATGCGCAGGAAGCCGAGGTCGCGCAGGATCTGCGCCGCGACGCCATAGTCCCGGAGATCCGGCGCGAAGCCGAGCTTGAGATTCGCCTCGACGGTGTCGAGCCCGAGGTCCTGAAGCTCGTAGGCGCGAAGCTTGTTCGCGAGCCCGATGCCCCGTCCTTCCTGCCGCAGGTAGAGGAAGACGCCGGCTCCCTCGTCGTCGATGCGCTCGAGCGCGGAGGCCATCTGCTCGCCGCAGTCGCAGCGCATCGAGCCGAACACGTCCCCCGTGAGGCACTGCGAGTGGACGCGAGCGAGCGGCGGGTGCTTCCGCGAAGGAGCCCCCTTCACGAGCGCGACGTGGTGGTGCCCGTCGATCATGCTCTCGTAGACCGCGATGCGGAAGCTCCCGTACCGGGTGGGCAGGATCGAGGACGCGATGCGCTTCACCAGCCGCTCGCTCCGGTACCGGTGGCGGATCAGATCCCGGATCGTGAGGATCGGGAGCCCGTGCTTCTTCGCGAGCCGGTGGAGCTCGGGCCCCCGCGCCATGGTCCCGTCCGGCGAGAGGATCTCGCAGAGCACCGCGGCCTCCTTCATCCCGGCGAGCCGCACGAGATCGAGCGCGGCCTCGGTGTGCCCCGCGCGCGCGAGCACGCCCCCGTCCGCGGCGCGGAGCGGGAAGACGTGGCCCGGGCGCGCCAGCTCCTCGGGGCGCGTGCGGGCGGAGGCGAGCGCGCGGATCGTGAGCGCGCGGTCCTGCGCCGAGGACCCCGAGGTCGTCCCCCGGAGGAGATCCACCGACACGGTGAACGGGGTCGAGAAGCGGGCCGTGTTGAGCGGGGTCATGAGCTGAAGCCCCAGCTCCTCGAGGCGGGTCCCCGGCATCGACACGCAGAGGAGCCCGCGCGCGTCACGCGTCAGGAAGTTCACGTCCTCCGCGGTCGTCTTCTCGGCGGCCATGACGAAGTCGCCCTCGTTCTCGCGATCCTCGTCGTCCACCACCACGACCATGGACCCCGCGCGAAGCGCGCGGAGCGCCGCGTCCAGCGCCGGCGACGGCGGCGCCGTCCCGGAGCGGCCGCGTCGCGAGGACGCTCGCGGACCGCGCGTGGCGCGGGCGCTCATCGGGCGTTCCTCCCGCCGGGGATCGCGGCGCGATTCGCATCGGCCGCCGGAACGCCCCGCGATTCGAGGAGCCGGTCCAGGTAGCGCGCGACGAGATCCGCCTCGAGATTCACCTCGTCCCCCGGCTCGAGCGCTCCCAGGGTCGTATGGTCGAGCGTGAACGGCACGAGCGCCACCTCGGCGACGGGATCGGCCCACGACGCCACGGTGAGGCTCACGCCGTCCAGCGTGACGGATCCCTTCGCCGCGACGTACCGGCGGAGCGGCTCGGGGATCTCGATCGCGACTCGTGTCTCGCCCGGTCCGCGCGCCACCGAGAGGACGCGCGCGACCGCGTCCACGTGGCCGAGCACCCAGTGCCCGCCGAGCGGGTCGCCCACGCGGAGGGCGGGCTCGAGATTGACGCGACGGCCGGGAGCGAGCGCTCCGAGCGTGGTCACGCGAAGGGTCTCGAGGACGGCCGTGACCTCGAATCCCCTCGCGTCCGCGCGCTCCACCGTGAGGCACACGCCGCTCGTCGCGATGCTCTCTCCGGGCGCGGGCACGCGCTCGAGCGCGGCGCCGATCCGGATCCTCCGGGCCCCTTCCACGGGGACGACGGCTTCCACCACCCCGACCGCCTGCACGATGCCGCTAAACACGGGATCCTCCCTCCGGCACGATCGCTCCCTCGATCCAGAGATCGCGCCCCAGGCGCTTGACGCGCAGCTCTTCCACCGCGATTCCCTCGTGGAGCCGGGCGCGTCCGAGATCGCGCGTGAGGGTGGGCGCGCCGGCGCCGCCGAGGAGCACGGGCGCGACGCCGATCGCGATCCGGTCGGCGAGCCCTTCCCGGAGGAAGGACGTGTGCACCTCGGACCCCCCTTCGACGAGCACGGAGTAGCGCCCCTCGTCCACGAGGCGCCGGAGGACCTCCTGGAGCGGAACGCGGCCCGTGGGATCGGGGTCGAACGTCCACACGGAGGCGCCGCGCGCCGCGAGGGCGCGCGCGCGCTCGTCGTCGCGCGAGACGGTCGCGAGGACGACCGGCGCCTGGGCGATCGTGCTCCAGATCGCCGCGCCGGGCGGCGTGCGGAGCGAGGAGTCGAGGATGACGCGGACCGGGGTCCGCCCCGGCGACCGGCGCACCGTGAGGAGCGGATCGTCGGCGAGGATCGTGCCCACGCCCGCGATCACGGCGTCGCTCACGGCGCGGAGGCGGTGCGCGACGCGGATTTCGTCGTCCCCTCCCAGACCGCGAGACTCGCCGCTGTCGCTCGCCATGCGGCCGTCGAGCGAGAGCATGGCCTTGAGCACGACCCACGGGAGGCCCGTGCGGAGCTGCTTCAGGTACGGCGGGTTGAGCTCGCGGCATTCGTCCTCGAGCGTTCCGACCACGACGTCGAGGCCCGCGCGCTCGAGCGCGCCGATCCCGCGGCCGTCCACGAGCGGATTCGGATCCCGCATGCCGATCACGACCCGGCGCACGTCCGCGGCGAGGATGGCGTCGACGCACGGAGGGGTCTTCCCGAAGTGGGCGCACGGCTCGAGCGTGGCGACGAGCGTGCCTCCGCGAGCGTGATCGCCGGCCGCCTCGAGCGCGCGCACCTCGGCGTGCGCCTCGCCGGCGCGCGCGTGGTAGCCCTCGGCCACGATCTCGCCGCCGCGCAGGACGACCGCTCCGACTCTGGGATTGGGGTGCGTGGATCCGATGCCGCGCCGGGCGAGCCGCAGCGCGACCCGCATGGCGCGGGCTTCGGCGGCGGTCCAGCCGGAGGACCGCGAAGCCGCCGGATCGGATTCCGAAACGCTCCGGCGCTCGACGTGAAGGCTCATGAAATGAAAAACCCCCGCAGGCAGACACCCGCGGGGTCGTCGGCGGCCTACGGGGCCGGACGTGCCCTACCGTGCGACGATCCTTCTCCCATCCAGACTGTGACTGTCGGCTCCGGAATCACGCCGGATCTGCCGCGGGTCCACGACCCTTGGCTCGCGGGCTCTACCGCCGGTGGGGACTTTCACCCCGCCCCGAAGGATGTCTGCGTTCCACGCGAGGATAGCGCGGACGATCCCCTAGCGCAAGAGGACGACCTTGCGCGCCGGGAGGTCGGTTCCGTCCGCCGTGAGCCTCAGGAAGTAGGCTCCGCTCCCCACCTCGCGGCGGCGGTCGTCGCGCCCGTCCCACACGACGCGGTGGGATCCCTCGGGAAAGCGCCCCCCGGCGAGGGTCCGGACCAGCGCGCCTTCCACGTTGTAGATCCGGAGCCGGACCTCCGACGAACGATCGAGCTCGAAGCGCACCGCCGTCCTCGGATTGAACGGATTCGGCGCCGCGCCAAGGAGCCTCGCGCCGGCTCGGGGCGCGCCCGGCGCGAGAGCCTCGATCCCGGTGGCGGCATAGCATCCGGGCACTTCGAGCTCCTGCGCCACGGTCCGGTAGAGGAGTAAATTCCGGCGGACCGCGTTCTCCATCGCGTGGAGCGAGAACCCGAGGAGCACGACCTTGACGCTGTCCCCTCCCGGCGCGCCGAGCGCGCCCATCCGCTCCGTCGCGGCCATCAGCGTGTTCGGGTACCGGACCCACGCCCGCCCGTTCGCGCCCACGCACGAGGAGACGGCGACCGCGTCGAACCGGTTGATGGTCGGGCACCCTCCCGCGAGCGGGAAGGCCTCGAGCGCGAGGCGCGTTCCCGACGCGCCCGTGAGCGTCGGCGTCAGGGAGTCCTGGGGCGCGTTCTCCCACATGTCGCGGACGAGGCTCACGCCGACCGTGCAGGAGAGGAAGTTGGGGATCCCCTGGCCGTTCACGGCGAGGTCGTGCGCCAGGTTGTCTCCGGCGAGCACGAGCCCGCGGTTCCTTCCGGTGAGGCCGGTCCAGCTCGTGAGAAGGGTCTGGTCCTCGGCGCTCAGGGTCTGGACCGTGCGCTCGCCCGTGTCCCACACGATGGCGCGATAGATCCCCAGCGTCGCGACCGGCGCGGCGGGCCACTGGTTCCCGGGCTGGCCCGGTGTCCCGCCTCCTGGGGTGTTCCCGAGCGCCGCACTCGGCGCGTTCACGTCGAAGCGGTCGAACCGCGCGCCGATCGCCACGAGGCTCTGCTCGATGGGCGTCGAGCCGTCCGGCCCCGAGACCGCGTTCACGTACAGGATGCGCGCCGTGTCGTCGGGGCACCCTCCCGAGACCGCATGGATCGCGGGGAGCACCGTGGCCCGGAAGTAGTGCTGCGCGGGAACGGCGTCGGCGGGAAGCGTGGCGACCGCGTTCACCATGTCGGTCGCCGAGAAGTAGTACCGGAGCTCCGTCCCACGCGCATACGCTCCGGCCGGGACATCGGCGAACCAGCGATTCGTCGAGCCCACCTGCGTCATGGGACTGGAAACGAATGCCGCCTGGTTCAGGCTGTAGTGGAAGCTCACGGCCTGGAGTCCCTCAGCCGCTCCCACCTGGACCACCGCGCTGTCCCCGAGGGGCGTGTTGAAGTTGTCGTTCCCGAAGAAGGCCGTGGTGCGGAACGTGTCCTGGAAGAGATCGCTCTCGACCCCGGCGAGGGACGGCCCCCCCGACCCCACGATCCCGACCACGAAGTTGTCCAGGAGGAGGTTCGTGCCGGACGCGGTCTGGCTTCCGCCGCAGAGCACCGGGCCCCAGTCCTTCACCCGGACCCGGAACTGCACCGAGTCGGCTCCGGCCGCTCCGGCGAGCGGCACGGTCTGGCGCTGCCACTCCTGCTCGGTGCCGAAGTAGAGGAGCCCGTTCGGATTGGCCCACGCGGACCAGGGCGCCGCACCGGTGCGCTTGCGGAACTCGACGGAGTAGTAGAAGCAGGAGTTGAACGAGAGCTGGCGGTACACGTCGAAGAAGAGGAAGACCTGGTCGGCGCCGGAGACCGCGATGCCGCGGCTCTGGAGCACGTCGTCCTGGCGAGGAACGAGCGATCCGGTCACGTTGTTCACGGGCTGCCATGCTTTGCCCGGGTTGGTGGTGCAGACCTGCTGCGTCACGGGATTCAGGGCGATCCGCCAGTAGTCCCCCACCGGCGGGAACGTGGAGCGCGTCCACGTTCCGAGCCCGCCCTCCATGTCGTCGAAGAACCGCACGTCGAAGACGCCCCCCTTCACGGTGACGTCGTCGATCGACCACCCCTCGCCGGCCGGGTAGAGCCCGTCCTCGGAGGAGCCCTCGAGATCGCTCAGGAAGCGGAACCGGAACCGTGTCGGGCTCGCCTGCGTCACGATCGAGTCCGGGATCGTGACCGTCGTGGTGTTGCAGAGCGAGGCGCCGCCGTCGTTCACCACACCCGTGTACTGGGCGAGCGTGACCCAGTCGCCGGTGTTGTCCTGCACCTCCACGTACCCGTGATCGAAGCCCGCCTCCACGTTCATGCGGTGCTTGAAGGAGATCGTGTACGGGGAGGGCGCTCCCGCGAGATCGGCGAAGTTCTGGAGCGTCTGCGCCCAGTTGTTCTCGTACCCGCGGCGGTTCGGATCCCCGGTCCACGACGAGTCGACGCGGCCGCACCAGAAGGCGTTGCTCCCGCACGCGTACAGACTCGAGATGTTCCAGCCGGTGGCATCCCCCGACTCGTCGACGTGGGTCCAGCCCCCTTCGTTCCCGGGGCTCGACAGGGCTTCGAGGTTGTCCGTGTAGACCGGGATCGTGTCGGCGGCCGTGACCTGGTAGACCCTCGGGGCGTGGGGGGCGCTCGCGGCGCTGGTGGAGGCATCCGGCGCGCGGGGCGCCGCAACCGGCCGGACGTCACCGGGGACGCGCGACGGCGCGCCGCGCAGGACGGAGGAGGTGGTCGTCAGCACCGCGGGTCCCAGGGTCCCGGCCGAGGCGGGGCGAGGATGCGGCGCGCACGGTAGCAGGAGCGAGGCGAGTGCCGCGGCCTGGAACATGGCCGGACAGCGGATCACGACTACCAGTTTATCAGACCGTCGCATCACGGTTCCGATGAAACGACGGGGAGGGCCCCGACGCTTCGGGCGAGCCCCCGGACCACCGAGAGCGCCTCCGATCCGGTCGCGAGCGCCTGCGGCTCGAACCGCCCGCCGTCCCGCGCGGGAAGCCCGAGTCCCGACGCGCGAGCCGCGGCCAGCCCCAGGTAGTGACGCGGTCCGAGGTCCGGGAAGGACGCGGCGGCCGCCACCTCGGGCCTCGACGCGGGCGAGCGGGCCAGGAGCTCCGACACGAGGATCGACAGGGCGCCGCGCGTGAGCGGATCGTCGAGATGGAGATTGCGGTCCGCGAAGGGTGCGATCCACCCCCTCGCGACCGACGCGCGAAGCCAGCGCGATCCCCATGCCGCGTCGAGCGCGGGCCAGTCGGTCCGTCGCGCCGCGTCCTCCCGCCACGTGACCCGGTCGGGGTCCACGCCGAGCTCGACCGCCAGCATCACCCCGATCTCCCCACGGGAGACCGAGGACCTGGCGGGGAGCTCCGCGTACTCGGGCGGGATTCCCGCGGCCCGGTACCGTTCCTCGAGGATGGGACGGATCGCCGCGAGCGCGCCCGCGTGGGCCGGGTCCAGCCGGAGCGCGCGCGCGAGGGATCGGTGTGCCTCGGTGCGGTCCCCCGCCTCGAGATACGCGATCCCCAGCTGGACGTGCGGCTCCGGGTTTCGCGGATCGAGCGATGCCGCGCGCTCGAACTCCACCTTGGCGTCCGCGTAGCGGCGGATCGCGACGTAGTAGCGTCCGTATCCGAGCCGCACCTCGGGGTCCGAGGGTGCGATCTCGGACGCGCGCTCGAGCGCGCGACGCGCGAGGTTCGCGTCGCCCGACCGCGCCGCGGAGTCCGCGAGCGCGACGAGCGAAGCCGGGCTCGCCGCGGGATCGATCGAGGCCGGACGCGCGCCGCCCGCGGCGCCGGCGCCCCCGCACCCGGAGGCGAGGAGAAGCGCCGCGACGAGCAGCGCGTGGTGAGCCTGACGCGGGAGCGCCCTCATGTCCGCAGGAGCCTCCGCTCCTTGAAGCTGGTGTAGGAGTCCCGCGCCACGATGACGTGGTCGAGGAGCTCGATTCCGAGGAGGCGTCCGGACTCCTGGATGCGGCGCGTGATCGCGAGGTCCTCCTCGCTCGGCGTGGGATCCCCGGAAGGGTGGTTGTGCGCCAGGATCAGGCTCGCCGCGGAGAGCGCGATGGCGGGCACGAAGACCTCACGCGGGTGGACGAGGCTCGCGTTCAGACTGCCGATCGAGACGATCTCTCTCCGGAGCACCTGGTTTCTCGAGTTGAGGTAGAACCCCACGAAGTGCTCCCGGGCCGAACGGCGGATGTCCCGCATGAGCTCGTGCACGTTCTCGGGCCCGCGGATCAGGGGCACGGCGTCCCCGTCGGGCCAGAGCCGGCGCCCGATCTCCGCGGAAGCCAGGAGCTGCGCGGCGCGCGCGGGGCCCAGACCGCGGACGGCGAGCAGCTCGTCCATGGGCACGTGCGGGAGCCGCCGGAGATTCACCGCGCGCGCGACCCGCGACGCCGTCTCGATCACGCCCTCTCCCCCGGTTCCCGTCCCGAACAGGAGCACGAGCAGGTCCACATCGCTCAAGGCTCCGGGTCCCAGATCCATCAGCCGCTCGCGCGGCCGGTCCGATTCGTCGACGTCCTGCATGGTGAGGCCCGGCTCTCGCATGGAACGCTCCTTCGAGCCGGGGCGGCGCGTGGGGTGAAGCGAGGAGGCCCCGATGCTACGCGCCGCCGAACCCGCGACGCAAGGGCTCAGCTGAGAAGCGACTGGAGTTCCCTTCGATTCATCCGGATCGTCGCCTTCGCCCGCAGGCGCGCGGTCCACGCGTCGATCCGCTGCTCCGTCAGCTCGCGATGCAGCGTGTCCCGCTGCTTCGCGTAGTCGTTCGCCGGGAGGATCGCCACGGTGTCGACGACCGCGTAGAGCGTCCCCGTGGCGCCTTCGATCGGAGGCAGCGCGGCTCCCGGCTTCGACGAGAAGACGAGGCTCAGGTAGGTCGAGTCCCGCGCCAGCGCCTGGTCCCGCTGGAAGTCCGGGATCGGGCCTTCCCGGCCGAACAGGCGGCTCGTCCGGAGTCCTCCGAACCGAAGGGCCACCGACTCGAGACTCTCGCCCGACTTGAGCGCGGCCCGGACGACGGCGTTCAGGGAATCGGCCGTGGCGCGGCGCTTCGAGCGCTGGTAGTCCGCCACGACGCGATCGCTCACCTCCCGGAACTCCGCCTGCTGGGACGCCACCTCCGCGACCCGCCGGACCACCACGTAGCCGTCCGTCATCGCGATCGGCTCCGGCGCCACGCCGCCGTCCGGCAGCCCGCTCACGATGCGCTCGAGCTCCGACACGCGACCCACGCCCGGGATCTCGCTCTGCGCGGTGACCGGGTCCGTGCGCTTCGCGCCGCCGAAGGGCCTCGCGAGCGAGTCGAAGGGCGCGCCCGCCGCGCCCGCGCGCGCGAGCGCCAGCGCGGGACGGAGCGCCATCGAGTCGGAGAGCGCCGTCGCGAGCACGCCCCGGATCTCCTCGACACACTCCTCGAGCGGACGGAGCCTCTCGGGCTTCCGCTCGTCCACCCGGAGAATGTGGACGCCGAAGCGCGTCTCCACGGGCTCGCTGATCGCGCCGATCGGAAGGCTGAACGCGGCGTCGGCGAACTCCTTGACCACCGCGGCACGGGTCATCTCGCCGAGGTCGCCGCCCTTCGCGGCCGAGCTCGGGTCTTCCGAGACCTCGCGGGCCACGGCTTCGAAGTCCTCCCCCTTCACGATCCGTTCGCGCGCCTGGCGTGCCCGCTTCCGCGCCTCCGCGCGGGAGGATCCCTCGGGAGCTCGGATGAGCACGTGATGGACGCGCGCCCGGCCGGGCTCGGTGAACTCGAGGGGACGCGCCCTCCAGTAGGCGGCGATGGAATCGGCCGAGACCGGCACGTCCTCCTTCTTCTGTCTCGGAAACGTGACGATGTCCAGCACCCACCGCTGCGGCGTCTGGTACGACCCGCGATGGGACACGAACCATGCTTCCGCCTCGCGCGTGAGGCTCGCGCGGCGCCGCTCGATCACGGCCGCCTTCGCGGCGGGCTCGACCGCCGCGTAGGGGGGCATGAAGCGGACGTCGAGGTGCTCCACGCGCACGACGAACACGGAGTCTCCCCGGACCCGGGGACCGACCACGGCGCCGGGGGACAGGTTGTAGAGGGAGTCGAGGAACGACCCGTCCACCAGGGAGGCGCGAAGCGGCGGCTCGCCCCGGTAGAGCTGGAACATGCTGAGCACTCCCGCGTGCCGCGCGGCCACGCGCGCCGCGGACTCGCGCTTCTGGAGGCGCGACGCGGCCTCCCTCATGCTTCGCATCGCCGAGGTCAGGCGCCGCTCGCGGAGCATGAAGGCGGGAAGCGTCGGACGCACCGAGTCGGCCCACGAGGTGTTGGACTCGGGAATCTGGTGCTCCTTCCGCATGCGGTCGAGCCGCTTCTCGACCTCCTTCTGCGTGGGCGCGGGTCCGGACTCGAACGAATCGAGTCCTCGCGCGACGATGGAGGCCTGGAGGCGGGGGGCGTAGTAGGGCTCCGGATTCTCGCGGACCTCCTGGCGCGCGAGCGAATCGATCACGGCGTCCTGCACGAGGGCGTCGGCCTTGCGCTTGGCGAACGGCACGGCCTCGGAGAACGGGACCCGGCGCGATGGCCTCCGCTCCGTCACCTTGAGAACGACCCAGTAGGGACCCATCCGGATCGGCTCCGGCGCCCACCGTCCCTCCGCGGTGGACTTCACGGTCCCGGCCAGGAGATCCGAGCGCCCGAGACCTCGCACCGGCTCGCCGAGCCGGAACGGTCCGCTGTCATGGATGCCGCCGTACGGCTTGGCCGCGGTCTCGATGGGCGCGCCCGCCGTCACCGCCGCGAGGACGTCGCCGGCCGCCTTGCGCGCGGCGTCCGACGCGGCGCGCGCGGAGTCCCCCGCCGCGGCATCGGCGGCGCCGGGCACGCGGATGTACTGGATGCGGGCCTCGTCGGCCGTCACGAACTCGTCCGGGTGCGCTTCGTAGTACGCGCGAACCTGCGCGGGGGTGGCCTCCGGGTCGAGCGAGACCGCCTCCGGCCCGAGAACGAAGTACCGGATCGAGGCCTGGGACGTGCGCTCTTCGAAGGTCTTCTTGAGCTCGGGCTCGCGCGGCCCGAATCGGCGCTCCATCCAGCGCACGTACTCCTCGAGCAGGAGGGTTCGCTCGATCTGTCCGCGGAGCGTGGCGTAATTCGAGGTCGGCGAGGACTTGAAGGCTCGGAACTTCGCCTCGTCGGGTCGGCCGTTGGTCCGGAAGAAGTCGCTCTGCTTCATCCGGGAGTCGATGGTGGCCTCGGGAATCACGATTCCGCGCCGCTTCGCGTCCGCGAGCCAGAGCCGCTCCCGGATGAGCTCGTCGAGCACGTTCCGCCGGAGGAGCGTCTTCTCCTCGTCGTTGAGAGGGCGGCCTGCTCGCGCCGCGATCTCCTCGAAGTACGGCTTCGCGAGCCGGTCCCATTCGGCCTCGGTGATCGGGATTCCGTCCACGACCCCCATCGCGTCCGCGCCCGCCGGGGGCTTCGCGGCACCTCCCGTGGCGGGGGACTGAGGAGTGGAGCTGGTGCGCGGAGGGGTGGCCTTCGGCGATTTGGAGCCGGTCTGGGCAAGCGCGAGCGGCACGGCCAGGATCAGGCCCGGCAGCGCGACTCGGAGCCATCGGTTCAGGAAGGAGAGGGCGGGATGATTCACGGTTCGAAGTCTAGAAACCCCGATTCCGTCGCGTCTACGTCAAACGGGGCAAAACAATGAGGCCCTCGGTGGACGGTTCTCGCGACGTGTGGGGGGCAGAAGCATCGCGAGGCTGTCGTCACAACCGAGGGCCTATTCGATCATCGACGTGGACCCAACGCGTGGCCCCGTGCGCCGGAGTCTCGGGCAAGGGTGTCGAGCTGTCACGAGTGGCCACGGTGGGCCCCAGCCGGTGTCGCTAACTGGTTAGTGATGGTGTTAGCACCCCACATGCCATTCGGACAGGTGGTGTCGCCCTGGCTGCCATTAGTCATAACTGCTTGCTATTATGTAGATTACGGATTACTCGGCAGACCGGGCGCCGGAGGGGCACGGGCCTGAGCGACGGTCGATTCGCGCCAATCAGACTCACGTAGAACATAAGCTTATGAAACTAGGGCGCCTACGCGCAATGTGCCATCAGTGCACAGATGTGCCCGGCCGTCCCACATCCGGCGAGGCGGATTCCCCGGTCTCGTACCGCTCCAGCATCCGGTAGAGGGTCCTCCTGGGGATCCCCAGGACCCGCGCGGCTTCGGACTTGTTGCCACCCACCTGGTCCAGGACCTGGAGCACGTAGCTCCGAGCCACCTCGTCCAGGGTGGCGCGGCTGGCTGCCTGAGGCTCGGCGGCAGGGATTCTGGATCCGGGGATCAGCTTGTCCGGGAGGTCGGCTTCCTCCACGGTCGAGCCCTGCGCCAGAGCGACGGCCCGCTCGACCACGTTCTCCAGCTCACGGACGTTTCCGGGCCACGGGTGGGCGAGGAGCGCCTCCATGGCTCGCGGCGAGAATCCGCGCACCACGCGGTTCGAGCGCGCGGCGTACTCGCGGAGGAAGTGCTCGGCGAGGACCGGGATGTCCTCTCGCCGCTCCCGGAGCGGGGGCACCCGCAGCGCCACGACGTGGAGACGGTAATAGAGATCCATGCGGAACCGCCCCGCGCGCACGAGCGCCTCGAGGTCCTGGTGCGTGGCGGCCACGACGCGCACGTCGACCGGGATCGTCTCGTTCCCTCCCACCGGCTTCACCTCCTCCTCCTGGAGCACGCGGAGGAGCTTCGACTGCATCGAGAGGGACATGTCCCCGACCTCGTCCAGGAACACGGTTCCGCGATTCGCCTCGAGGAAGAGCCCGGGCCGGCGCTCGATGGCGCCGGTGAACGCCCCCTTCACGTGTCCGAAGAGCTCCGACTCCAAGAGCGTCTCCGAGAGGCTCGTGCAGTTCACGGCCACGAACGGCCGGTCGCTGCGCGGACTCGCCTCGTGGATCGTGCGCGCGATGAGCTCCTTCCCGGTGCCGCTCTCCCCCATGATGAGAACCGAGCTCTTCGTCCCCGCGACGCGGGAGACGAGCTTGTAGAGCTCGACCATGGCGGGATGGGAACCGATGATCGGACGGGAACCGCGCGACCCGCGCGACGGCGAGCCGGCCCCCTGGCCGGTGGTTCCCGCCGGACGCGCCGGCCCGACCTGCCGCCGCTCCATGGCGCGGGCGACGCAGAGGCGCACCTCGTCGAGCTTGAACGGCTTTCGCACGTAGTCGAAGGCGCCCTCGTGGAGCGCGCGGATCGCGGCCTCGATGGTTCCGTAGGCGGTGACCAGGATGACGATCGCGTCGGGAGCGACCTGCTTCAGACGGCGGAGCACCTCGATGCCGTCGATGTCGGGCATCTGGACGTCGCTCAGCACGACGTCGAACGGTTTCTCGGAGGCGAGCTTCAGCGCCTCGGCGCCGCTCCCGGCCTGCGAGACGTCGTAGCCTTCCTGAACGAAGATCTCTCGGAGAAGCCCCGACGAGCCGGCGTCGTCGTCGACGACCAGCATGGCGGGACGTCGTCGTGCGGACATGGTGCCCCCCCCGCCTCGAACACGTGACCCGAACCTGCCGCGCTCCCGGCGAGGAGCCGCGGACGTGCGTATTGTACCCCGCCCCGTGGCGTTGCCGGAAGCCGTGGGTCCCCGGGGAACGGCGACGGGGCGGGGTCCGGTGTTGAGGGCGCGGGAGCGATCCCCTAGTATCGGCAGGCTGTTGCGTTCGGCTGCCGCTCCGACACCCCGACGCCGGAGGCGGACATGACGTCCAGCCCGGAAACCGAGCTCGAAGAACCCCTCTCCATCGCGGACCTGAAGGAAGCGTGGTCGCTCCTCGTCCCGGCGGACCGCGTGGAGAGCTTCCGCGCGCTCGATCGCACCGATGCCGAGGACTTCTTCCTGAGCCTGAGCGCGCGCGACCAGGCGGAGCTCCTGGTCGAGATCCCCTCCACGGAGCGCCGGTCGTGGATCCGGCTCCTCGCGCCGGACGACGCGGCCGACCTGATCCAGCAAGTCCCGGCGGAGAGTCGCGAGGAGCTGATGGGCCTCCTCGACGATCCGACGCGCGCCGAGGTGAGCGGGCTCCTCGCCTACGCGGAGGACGATGCGGGCGGCCTCATGAGCCCGCGGTACGCGCGCCTCCGCCCCGACATGTCGGTGGACGAGGCGATCGGATACCTGCGGCGCGCGGCGCAGCGCGCCGAGACCCTGACCTACGCGTACGTGCTCTCCGCCGACAATCACCTGCTGGGCGTCATCTCCTATCGCGAGCTCATCACCGCGAAGGCGGAGCAGAAGATCGGCGACATCATGCGCACCGAGCTCGTCACGGTGCGCGAGGCCACGGACCAGGAGGAGCTGGCCCGGCTCTTCGCGAACCGCCGCCTCATGGCGTTTCCCGTGGTGGACGTGGACGGCCGGATGAAGGGGATCGTCACCCTCGACGACATCGTCGACGTCGTGCGCGAGGAGGCGACCGAGGACATCCAGAAGATCGGAGGTACGGCCGCGCTGGACGCGCCCTATCTGCGCCTGAGCGTGTTCGACATGATCAAGGCGCGCGCGGGATGGCTTTCGATTCTCTTCCTCGGCGAGACCTTGACCGCGACCGCCATGGGACACTTCGAGGAGGACATCGCCCGGGCGGTCGTGCTCGCGGTGTTCGTCCCGCTCGTGATCTCGAGCGGAGGGAACTCGGGGGGCCAGGCCACGACGCTCGTGATCCGCGCCATGGCCCTGGGCGAGGTGAAGCTCCGGGACTGGTGGCGCGTGATGCGGCGGGAGATCTTCTCGGGTCTCGGGCTCGGAGGGATTCTCGCGACGCTCGGCATCCTGCGCGTCGTCGGGTTCGAGTGGGCCTTCCACTCGTTCGGCCCTCACTACTGGCTGATCGCGGTCTGCCTCGCGCTGAGCCTTCTTGGCGTCGTGCTCTGGGGCACGATCGTGGGATCGATGCTCCCCTTCCTGCTGCGCCGGCTGGGACTCGACCCCGCGACCGCGTCCGCGCCCTTCGTCGCCACGCTCGTGGACGTGACGGGGCTCCTCATCTACTTCTCCGCGGCCCGCGCGCTGCTCACGGGCACGCTTCTCTGATCCGGAGGGCGAACCTCACGACCGTGCGGTGATCGCGGAAGAAGGGGCCTTGGGATCCCCGCACGACCGTGCGGAGATGAGGAACCGATCTACGGGATGAAGACGGTCTCTCCGGCCTGCTCCTCGGCGTGATACGAGCTCCGCACGAGCGGACCGGACGCCACCTGCCGAATGCCGAGCGAGAGCCCGTACTCGCGGAAGTGGGCGAACTCCGCCGGCGTGACGTAGCGCTCCAGGGGAAGGTGGGACCCCGAAGGCGGGAGGTACTGGCCGATCGTGACCATGGACACTCCGTGCGCGTGGAAATCGCGCAACGTCTCCTCGACCTCCTCGTTCGTCTCCCCCACGCCGACCATGATCCCCGACTTCGCGGGAATGTCCGTCGTCCACGTCGCCACGTTCTGGAGGAGCCGGAGCGAGCGATCGTAGCGGCCCGCGGGGCGCACGCGCTTGTAGAGCCGCTTCACGCACTCGAGGTTGTGGTTCAGGACGTCGGGCTTCGCGTCGAGCACGGTCCGGAGCGCGTCGTCGTCTCCCAGGAAGTCGGGGATCAGGACCTCGACCTTGGCCGACGGGATCGCCTCGCGGATCGAGCGGATCACGGCGGCGAAGTGGGACGCACCGCCGTCCGGGAGC
Source organism: Candidatus Eisenbacteria bacterium (assembly GCA_035712245.1). Taxonomy (GTDB): domain Bacteria; phylum Eisenbacteria; class RBG-16-71-46; order SZUA-252; family SZUA-252; genus WS-9. The sequence goes on along the minus strand of DASTBC010000004.1, from coordinate 2,136 downwards.
TCGTCCCGGTTCACGGACGTCACGACGGCGTAGTGGAGCCCGAGGCGGCGCACGGCCTCGGCTACGCGGCGCGGCTCCTCGGGATCCACCGGCAAGGGTTTCCCGCTCCGGATGTCGCAGAACGGGCACGAGCGCGTGCAGACGTTGCCCAGAATGAGAAACGTCGCGGTGTGCCGGGAAAAGCAGTCCCCGATGTTCGGGCAGTTCGCGCTCTCGCAGACCGTGTGGAGATCGAGCGTGCGGAGGATCGACTTGGTCTCGTGGTACGAGGCGCCCGTGGGGATCCGCGCGCGCAGCCAGTCCGGCCGGCGCGGAGGCGGCGGCGCGGGCGAGAGCCGGTCGTAGACCCGGAGCGGCTTCCGCTTCTCGTTTCCCGAGACGCGGCGGTCGCTCGCGAGGATGCGGAGCGGAATCGGAGCGCCAGCCCCCGCCGCGGCGGCCGGAGGCGCGGACGGGTCAGCGGAGGCGGCGGGGGGTCCGGCGCCGGCAGCCGGCGCGCTCTCAGATATGGATGGGTCGCGCTTCGGTTCCAAACATCGCCTCCATCGTCGCCTCGGCGAGGGTCGGGTGCGCGTGCACCACCTCGGCCAGCTCGATCGCGGTCGCCTCGAAGTGACGCGCCACCACCGACTCGGCGATCTGTTCCGTGGCGAGCACCCCGATGATGTGCACCCCGAGGATCTCGCCCGTCTTCGCGTCCGAGACCGCCTTCACGAACCCGTCCCCCTGTCCCATGATCCCCGCCCGCGTGCTCGCGGTGAAGGGAAACTTCCCGGTCTTCACCGCGCGCCCCGCAGCCTTCGCCTGTGCCTCGGTCATCCCCACGCTGGCGACCTGGGGGTGACAGTACGTGCAGTTCGGGATCGCCTGATAGTTCACGGGGTGCGGCTTCTTCCCCGCGATCTTCTCCACGGCCACGATCCCCTCGTGCGACGCCACGTGCGCGAGGGCCGCGGTCGGCACGATGTCGCCGATCGCGTAGAGGCCGGGAACGTTCGTCTCCATGAACTCGTTCACCTTCACGAATCCGCGTTCCATCGCGACGCCGAGCGCCTCGAGCCCGATCCCGTCCAGGACGGGCTTCCGGCCCGCGGCCATCAGCACCCGCTCCGTGCGGACGCGCTTCGTCTCGCCCTTCACCACGAACTCGCTCCAGGCGCCATCCCCCTCCACGCGGACGCTCTTGAGATCCGCGCCCACGTGCACGTCCATGCCCTGCCGCGTGAAGGAGCGGAGGAGCGCGTCCGAGACCTCCTCGTCCTCGACCGGAACGAGCTTGGGCAGGCGCTCGATCAGGATCACCTTGGATCCGAACGCGTGGTAGATCGACGCGAACTCCACGCCGACCGCGCCCGCGCCGATCACGAGGAGCGACTCGGGCACGCGGTCGAGGCTCAGGATGTCGTCGCTCGAGAGGACGACGCGGCCGTCCACGGGCGCCATCGGAAGCGACCCGACGCGCGATCCCGTCGCGAGGATCGTCGCCCCCGCCTCGACCGTCTGCACGCCTCCGGACGCGTCCCGCACCTCGAGCTTGCCGCGTCCGGTGAGGCGGCCCGTTCCCTTCAGGGTCGTGACCTTGTTCTTCTTGAGGAGCGACTCGGTCCCCATCTGGCCCTTCTTCACGATGCGGTCCTTCCGCTCCATCGCCGTCTTCAGATCCAGCGTGGCCTCGGCCACCCGCACGCCGAACTCGCCCGCCTTCCGCGAGAGCAGGAGCACTTCGGCGGTCTCGAGGAGCGACTTCGTCGGGATGCACCCCCAGTGGAGGCACGTGCCGCCGACCTTGTCCTTCTCGATCAGGACCGTCTTGAGCCCGAGCTGTCCGGCGCGGATGGCGGCCACGTAGCCGCCCGGCCCTCCGCCGAGGATCGCGACGTCGTAGCGGTCCCCGCTCACGACCGGGCCTCCGCCTCGCGCTTCGCCCGGACCAGAGGCTCGAAGAGGTCGATGGGCACCGGGAAGATCGTGGTGGAGTTGTTCTCGGTCGCGATCTCCGCGAGCGTCTGGAGGTAGCGAAGCTGCATCGCGAGCGGCTGCGTCGCGATCACCGCCGCGGCCTCGGAGAGCTTCTGGCTCGCCTGGAGCTCGCCCTCGGCGTTGATGATCTTCGCGCGGCGCTCGCGCTCGGCCTCG
>DASTBC010000003.1 GCA_035712245.1 Candidatus Eisenbacteria bacterium | reverse complement strand
GCGATCGACCGTGCGGGCGGCGAACTCCTCCTCACGCTGTCGCCAGGGCTTCTCGCGGCCAAACGATAGCAGGCCCGGAGGCCGTGCGATGGAGGCTAATCCACTGAGGAGGGCGGCGCCAACGTCACATGGGACGACACGAGGCGCCACGCTCCATTCGAGTGATGCCAGACGTGCGTGAACGCGAACGCTCCCATGTCCCTCCGGTCCTCGACCACGAGGAGCCTCTCCACGCGGCCCGTGACGATCGCAGCCGAGCCATACGTCCGCACCTTCACGTCCCAAGGCTCGTACTTCTCGTACCGCCATTTCCCACGCTTGAAGAATTTCATGTAGACCGTCTTGTCGACGATCTCACCTTCCAGCCCGATGTGGATGAAGTCGTCCGCCATGAGACCAAGGATGACCTTTTCATCACGTGTGAGGAATCCGGTCTTGAAGCGCTCCTCCAGGGCGAGGATCGCTGCGGCTTGGGGGCTCTGAGGAGGCGGGAGTGCCGTCGTGTCGGCAGGGTCTGCGTAATCCCGAAACACGCGGTCGGGGGGTATCTCGGTCATCTGACCCACGGAAAGGCGCCAGGCATTGTTGGATCGAGACCAGACTCGAGTGACCGCATAGCTCCCCCTGACCTCGCCATCGGGGCCCATGGAGACGCGATCCACACGCATCGTGACCACGGCAACGCTCCCGAAGGTCCGCGCTCGCACGTCCCAGGGCAAGTACTGCTTGGTCGTCCACTTCGCTTCCCTGAAGCCGGTCAAGAACTTCGCCCGGTCCATGATCTTGCCCCCGAGGGCACCGATGTAGACGAAATCGTCCGCCAGTAGCTCATCGAATGCCTTCGTGTCATCCCCGAAGAACGCGGCCGCGATGCGCCTCTCCATGGCCAAGATGTCCTCGACATCGGTGCCCGGGTGAGCCTCCGATGTCGTGGGGGGCTGGTCCGAGGCCGCAGAGGATGCCTCGAACGGCACGAGCCAGGAGGCGAATACTACGAGCAGCGAGACGACTCGAATCGCGAGGGTCACGCTACGTGCCGGCGGACAACCAAAAGGGCCGGCTCGGCACCATTCCGTTTGCCGAGCCGGCGACCACGTGGTGTGTCCTGTGCGACGGATGGACGCGCTATCGGACCAGGACGACCTTTCGCTTGAAGGACAATGTGGTGGTCTTCAGCTCGTAGAAATAGACGCCGCTCACCGCGGCCTGACCGTCGCGATCCGTGCCGTCCCAGCCGACGACATGGGTACCGACGCCGTGTTTCCCCTGCGCCAGCACCGCGATCTCCCGTCCGTGGACGTTGTAGACGCGCAGCGACACGGCCTCTTCCTTCTCGAGGGAGAACCGGATCGAGGTCGAGGCACCGAATGGATTCGGGGCGGCGGGACCGAGCACGGACTCGACACTGGGGGTGGGTTCGATGCCGGTGACAACGGAAGAGACCTTCGCGATCCCATCCACGAACTGACCGCCCAGGAAGACCGCATTGCTGCCCAAAGCGATTGATTCCGCGCCGTAGGCGTCCGGACTCCAGGCCGTCGTTGCCCCGGTCTCGGCATGGATCTCGGCCGCGCCATTTCGTGAGGAGGTCCCGACCGTCGTGAAGACCCCGCCCACGTAGAGCGTGTTTCCGCTCAAGGCCATGGTCCAGACATCGCCGTTCGTACTCGGGTTCCACGATGTGACAGCACCCGTCGAGGCGTCGATCGCGGCGAGCCCCCTCCGGTACTGCCCGCCGACCCTCCCGAATTCCCCCGCGGCGTAGACCACGGAACCGCTCGGCACCAAGGAGTAGACCCGGCGGTCGGCGCCTGGATTCCATGCTGTCGCCAGGCCCGTCTCCTGGCTCAAGGCCGCGATGTAGTTTCGCGGCTGTCCGCCGATGGACGTGAAGTCCCCGCCGGCGTAGAGCACTCCCGGTCCGGGAACGAGACACCAGATCAGGCCATTGGAGCCCGGAGGATTCCAGGCAGTGACAGCACCGGTGGCGGGGTCTATCGCGGCGAGGCCGCTTCGCGCGACGCCGCCGATGGTGGTGAAACTGCCTCCAACGTAGATCAGGCCGTTGGCCATCGCCATGGCGTAGATTCCACTATTGTTCGCGCTGAGCGCCCACTTCTGGAGCCCCGTGACGCCATCGACCGCCATCAAACCTGGACCCCCGAGGTAGACCGTACCGCCGGTCGCGGCGAAGATGTATCCGGAGGTCGTGGGATTCCAAGGCAAGATGGATCCCGTCGTAACGTCGACCGCGGCCACGCCATTTCGAAGAACGGCGGGCCCTTCCCGCGGACCGATGCGCGTGAACCAGCCGCCTAGGTAGAGGGTGTTTCCGGAAATCGCAGTCGAAGTGACGGCGTCGTCCGTGACCGGGAAATTGGGCTGGGCGACCTGAGCCGCGGCAGGACAGACGAATCCCAAGGCAAGGATCACCGAGCAGGCGATCAGGAACAGCCGGGGGTGCTGCGAAGGGGTGTGGGTGTATCTCGAGCTGCGTCGGGGGAAACCTAGCGCCATGCGCACCATAGCGTCCTCCTTGAAGCCGGCAGGAACACTGTAGCACCGCCACCGACCTAAATCAAGGCGAAAACGTCACTTCCCTGAGGTTGCGTTGGGTGAGCGGAGCCGCTCCGCGTGCTTGGCTGGTGTCTCGTGCGTGGGATTCGCGTTGTACGCGTCCGTCCCGCCCGGCGGAATGCTGAGGTAGCGCCAGTCGGCGCCACGGATCTGGTGGGCCAGGGTCACGATCTGCCCGACGTGATAGCTCGTGTGCGCGAGCGAGCGATGGAGCGCCGCGTGGACCGTGAAGGGCTCGTTCCGGATCCGGATCGTCTTCGTGAGGTCGGCGTCCGTGAGCGAGTCGAGCGTCGCGAGCAGGACGTCCCAGCCCTGGTTCCATTTGGCCGTGAGCTCGGCGCGCGAGACCGTTCGAGCGGCGAACTCCTCCTCGCGCTGGCGCCAGGGCTTCTCGCCGTCGCTCGTGAGGAAGTCGGTGAAGCGCGAGCGGAGGTTTCCCGAGACGTGCCAGCAGATCACGGCGATCGAGTTGGTGTTGTTCGGCCCGGGGGTGGAGAGATCTGCTTCCGGCACCTGCTCGATCGCCGACTCGGCGAGCGCCTTGTAGCGGCGGTACTCGTCGATGATGGATTGGAGGATGCCGCTCATCTTTCTTTAGACGTCTTCCGGAGCACCAGGAACGCGAGAATCGAACCGCTCGCTTCCAAAATCGCGAGGGACGGCATGAGCATCGTCGGGCAGCCGTCCAGGAGGATCCCATAGGTCCGGCCGCCGGCGAAGCCCGCCAGCGCGATCCCCATCGCCGCGAGCCCCGGCCGGATCCACTCGCGGCGGAAGGCGCAGAGGGCGAGGAAGACGCCGAAGCCGAGGTCGAACCCGCCGTAGGTCGCGCGCAGGTCCGTCCGGGAGATGGGCGTGGGGAGCTCGATCTCGACGACCCGGGCCCACTGGACGGGGGCGAAGAGGAACACGATGCCGATGCCGATGAAGACGATCGCTCCGAGGAGGAGCAGGATCTGGGCGAGCTTCATGTCACCCTACGGTGTACTCCTTCGGCTGCACGTTGTCTACGTGGCTAGGTGGCTAGGTGACGGCGAAACCCCGATCTCGCGTAGTGCTCGAGGTACCCGCACGAAGTGCAGCCGTACGTGGCACTCGGCT
>DASTBC010000002.1 GCA_035712245.1 Candidatus Eisenbacteria bacterium | reverse complement strand
GCGCCTTGCCGTCCTGGGTCCAGGCGAACGGGTGCTCCTGGCGACCGATCGTCTCGAGGACGTGTGGCGTGCCGCCGTCCAGGGGGTAGAACGTGTACTTGCCGGCGGGGCTTCGGGCGCCAATGGTCTTTCCGTCCTCGGAGACGAGGATGCCGGTCGGGCTGATCCCCTCCTCGGTGAAGGCGCGGTACGCGCCGGTGCTCAGGTCCAGCTCGTACAGGCGAAGCGCGCTCTGGCCCTCGCTCGCGGCGACGCAGTAACGCTTGCCGTCGGGGAAGAATTTCCCGTTATCGCACTCCAGCGCGCCGGTCGGCACAGCTCGCGTCTCTCCGGCGCCGGTCGGGATCAAGTGGAGCACCGCCTTGGGCGTGTCGACGTGCGCGAGCACCCACTGACCGTCGGGGGAGAGGTGCGGATTGTAGCCGTCCCCCAGCCGGATCGCGGGTGAGCCGTTGACGTCTCGCATGTAGATGCTGTGCCCTTCGCCTCCGCCGATTCCGGTCTCGTCGAAGAGGATCGATCTTCCATCGGGGAAGAAGTCCCGCACCAGGCTCCAGTCGAGCCAGCTCAGATCGCGTGGTGTCTCGTCGTCCGGGCCCTGGTACTGCGTGCGGAGCCGCTCGTTGCTGTGCGTGATGAGGACGTCGCCACTCTGCGAGATGTCATGGAGGAGGAGTTGCCCGGGGGCCTGGAACACGGCACGGAGCCGCCCCTCGAGCGTCACGGCCCAGAGGCTTCGAGCCGCCGCGTCTCGGAGGTCGGTGAACCAGATCTCGCGACCGTCCGGCGACCACGCGACTCCTTGCACGCTGGATCCTCCGCTCGCGAGCACGCGGTGATTCCCCTCGCGGTCCACGACCGTGACCGCGCCTGCATCGTTCCCGCGATGCGGATGATCGATGAATGCCACTCGCGACCCGTCGGGCGAGATCCGGATGTGGCTCGCCCAGCCGGTCGTCTCGTAGAGCACCTTCCCGACCGGGAACTCGAGGCGCACCCTGCCCGCGACTTCGCGCGTGATCGCGAGCTGGCGGCCATCGAGGCTCCATGCCGCATCCATGACGCCGTCCAGGACTTGCCGCGGAGGGCCGCCTCCGAGCGGCATGCGTGCGAGCATTCCGGTGTAGAGGAAGCCCCCGAGATAGCGGCGCTTCAGCGCGACCGCCATTTCGCCGCTCGAAGCGATCGAGAGGATCTCGGTCTCCTGAAAGCCCAGGGCTCGCGACTCGGGATTGCCTGAGAGCGCCCAGAAGAGCTCCATCGGCTTCCCGTCCCATGCGGCGGAGTAGCAGATGGTCTGCCCGTCGGGGGCGAAGCGCGCGCTGCGGACGAAACCGTCGCGGTAGGCGACGCGGCGGAGCGTGACGGGGAAGGCGGCGGGCTCGGCTCCGGAGCCCGCCGTTTCGGCCACGGTAGCGAGGCCTGCCGCGGCGGGAAGGCCCCGCTCGATGCCGCGCGCAACGCCGACCCGTTTCGTCACCAACGTGAGCGCGAACGCGAGCTCCCGCGCCGACTCGAACCGGTCCTCGGCCCGCTTCTCGAGACAACGCCGGGTCACGAGGTCGATCCCTGGGATCGCGTCCTCGATCGCGCGGGGAAGCTCGGGCGGATCGGAGTGGAGGATCGCGCTCATCCGGTCCGCCGCGGTCCCGCCTTCGAACGCGCGCTTGCCGGTGAGAATCTCGTGGAGGATGCAGCCTAGGGAGAAGATGTCCGTGCGATGGTCGGTCGGCTGCATGCGGATCTGCTCGGGGGACATGTAGCTCGCGGTGCCGAGGATGGTGCCGGTCATGGTGTGTGCGGCGCCGGTCTCGTCGGTGGCGCCGACGGTAACGGTGGCTTCGGCCGCGCTCGCGCCGGTCGCGCGCGGTGCGCGCGCGCCCGTGTCCGCGGGACGCGTCAGCTTCGCCAGCCCGAAGTCGAGGATCTTCACCCGTCCGTCCGTCGTCACGTAGACGTTCTCGGGCTTGAGGTCGCGGTGCAGGATCCCTTTCGCGTGCGCGGCGGCGAGCCCGTTCGCGACCTGGATCGCGATCTCGACCGCCTTGCGCGGGGGGACCGGCCCCTCGGCGAGCGTGGCGCGGAGATCCCGGCCCTCGAGCAGCTCGGACACCAGGTAGGCGAGCCCGCTCTCCGAGCCCACGTCGTGGATCGCGAGGATGTTGGGATGGTTGAGCTGTCCGGCGGCGCGCGCTTCCTGCTCGAAGCGACGGAGACGGTCGGCGTCCGCGGCGAGCGACGGGGGAAGCACCTTGACGGCGACCGCACGCTGGAGGCGCTCGTCCCGGGCGCGATAGACCTCGCCCATGCCGCCGGCACCCAGCAGGGACTCGATCCGATAGGGGCCGAGGCGAGTGCCGGGGGCGACGGTGGTCGTAGACACGGACGTCCTCTCAAGCCCTTGGTGTGATTCGGGAAGGTCTTGCGCGGAGCGAGTATAGCAACCCACGAGGCCGTCCTTCCAGGACACCGGAGCCGATACCTTGAGGCGCGAAGGGTGAAGCCGGCGAGAGGAACATTGGATCAGTTACGATCCCATTCGCGTGCGGTGAGTAGAGGGTCTCTGCGGCTGACAGACGACGAGCGCGGTTGGGGAACTTCGACAGAGTCCGGGGTAAACCGATTATCGCGAGCAGCGATTCACCCTGCCGGGGGAGCTCCCGTCGCCCGAGCGCGCCGTGAGGTAAGAACATGAAACGCTACGCGTTAGCTGCCATCGCCCTCGTTCTCACCAGTTTCCTCGTCGCCAGCTCCCCGAGGCCATCCGCCACGGTTGGGGCCGAAGTCGAGCGAATCCAGGTCCACCTCGCCGGCGCAGAGCGCCTGCTCGAGAGCCGTGACCTGGCCACGCTGACCCCGGACCAGAAGCGCGCGAGAGCGATCCACGTCTCGAGGCTCCGGGAGTACCGGGACCGTGGAGTCTTTCCCCACAACCACGACTTCCCGGGCGAGCGCCGCCCCTACTTCGTGGACGAGCACGGCGTGCTCTGTGCCATGGCGTACCTGATCTCGAAGTCGGGGCGTGACGACATCGTTCGCCTGGTGGAGCAGTCGCGAAACAACGCGACCGTGATGGAGCTGGCGACGGATCCCGCGATCGGCCCCGTGCTCGCGGTGTGGCTGGATGAAGCGGGGCTCACCGTCGCCGAGGCGCAGAGAATTCAGCCGGAGTACGGCTGGGGCTCGGTGGGTCTCGAAGAAGAGACGATTTCCACCGAGTACGCGGCCGCCTCGGGCCTGGTGGGCGGGTTGAACCTGACGACCTCGGTCCTCAACCTGACCTCCGGCACGGAAGGCTACGCGCCATGGACGGGATATGCGGGAGTGCTCGGAGGGTTGGCCGGGATGGGGCTTGGAGGCGCGATCCTCATCGATGGCAAGTACGAGGATGGAACCGCCCTGGCAATCTCGAACGTCGTCGTGGGGACCTTCTCGACGATC
>DASTBC010000001.1 GCA_035712245.1 Candidatus Eisenbacteria bacterium | reverse complement strand
AGGTACTCCCGAGACGGGAGCCGATAGCCCGGACGGTTCACGCGGAACACCTCGACGTCATTCACGAGCCAGCGCAGGACATTTGCGGAGCGATCGTATCCGATCGTCACGTGGTGCTGCTGTCCCGGCATCCGGTTCCCCACAGGGATCACGTACGTGAAGGCCGCGTAGTTGTCCGTGGCGGTGCGAGCGAAGGGAAGGCGCTCGTAGACGGCGTAGATCCTCTTGTTCGTGAAGAAGAAGTCGGCGACCAGGAACGTCTCGAAGTCGATCGTGGGCATGGCCGACGCGGCCAGGCGGATATCGTCGTCAGGATCCACCACGGCAGAACCGAACGGGTGCTGCTCGTTGCCATAGCTCTGCCCCGAAATCCACGCGTCGAAGGTCAGCTCTCGACCGGGGTGCACATCGAAACCGGGGAAGCCGGCCGACGCGATGGCGTTCGCGTACACGAGCCACTTCACGTGGTCGACGCCTCCCGGCAGACCGAAGGGATTGTCCGCCGCACCTTCCTGCCCCAGCGTCAGGCTGAACGCCGGAAGACCCGTGATCGGATTCACGCCCGGAGGGGCGACGCGAAGGCCCTTCTTGGAGGTGGTGGCCACACCATCGTTCCCGACATAGGGACCGATGCCGAAAAAGAACCACTTCGCCGGCGTGCCCGGATCCCCAACGGTGAAGCCGTTGCTGAAGTCATCCCATACGACGTTGTACGTGCTGCCGGTCGGACTCGGCGCCGCCGACACGAGAGCGGGGGCGCTCAGCGTAGCAAGTGCGAGCGCGCAGGACAGGGTTGCAACCAGCTTCGTGGGACGGGGCGGATGCATGGGCATTCGGGTCTCCTGGGTGAGGTTGGATGTGGATGCTCCGGAGAGGATCCCCTGATGGCGGGCTACGCGGATTCTTATACGCGACCGGGGCGGACGGTGGCAAGACAATTGCAGCAGGTCAGCGAGAGTTCAGGAATCGCGGCCCTCGGAGATCAGCGTGGGGGCTCGGGACCTGCCGCCGATCCTCCTTCGATCAGCTGGAGCGCGCGCTCGAGAACTTCATCCCCTCCCGCTCGGAGGCCGGCGATCGTCGGGCGGACCCGGACATCCGGCTGGATGCCGATCCGCTGGAGCTGACGGCCGTCGGCGTGGCGCACGTCGTGCCCCGTGAACGTGACCATGACCCCTGGAGGCGAGCGCTTTCGGGGCCCTTCGCACATCAGGCGAACTGTCGCGAGCTTATGGCGCTCTCTCAGGTAGCGTTCACAGAGAAGAGTCCCAACCAATCGCTGTCCGAACCTTCGCGAAATCTCCCCGAATCGACTTTATCCCGAGAGCCAACGCTCTCTTCCTCTCCGGCTCTCTGCAACGCTCAAGCCTTTGAAGACATGACCACTTCAGCCGGATTGTTCGGCTGCGGGAACGCTCGCCCTTGTGAGGAAAGACGCACCTTGGGACGGTGAGAGAGACGGTTTTGCCTCAGTTTGTGGACATGGGGCTGCTCGCGTGGATGAGTTCGGGGGCCGAGCCCGTTGGATCGCCAGCGCGTTCCGGAGGTCAGCGCACCTCATCTGAAGGACTGGATCAGGACGACGTTATGGCTCATCTCTCCATAAGTGAAAAGGATCTCGCGCCCATCCAAGGACCATCTCGCACCATGGATGTCGCCCGTCCTGAAATTCGTTACTGCGACCGGGTCGCTCCCATCGGCTCCTGCAACCCAGAGATTCTCGGACTGGTCCAGCCATCGTCTTACGCGCGGCATGAAAATAGAGGAAGCCCCGGTGCGGCGATGCGCCGGGGCTTTCGCGTTTGTGGGGAGGGCAGTCGAGAGGGCGAGCCTATTGGAGCAGGACGAGCTTGCGGGTCTCCCGAACCGTCCCTGCTTCCACCCTCAGGAAGTAGATCCCTGGGGCCGCCTTCGCGCCAGAGCGGGTCCTGCCGTCCCACGTGATGGAGCCGGTGCCCGTGATGACACGATCTTCGAGAGTGCGCACCACAGCGCCCTTCACGTCATAGATCACCATCACGATCCGTGTCGGGGATCGAACGGAGTAGTGGAATGTGGTCGCTTCCGTGAACGGGTTGGGTGCGGCGCCCGTGATGGAGAACGCTTGCGGGGAGTCCTCGACTCCCGTCGCCGTCGCGATGTGGATTCGTACGAGGCGACTCGGCTCCGCCTGGCCCGCATACGTTACAACGACATCGTAGTAGTAGGCGGCATCCGCGGTGCACGCGTTGGAGATGGTCAGCGTCGGTGATGTGGCCCCGCTGATCTGGCCTCCGTCCGTGAGCGGCACGAGATTCCTCCGCCACTGATACGTGACGCTCCCGGCCGGCATGGAGGACCCGGCAGAGAAGACCGCGGTTCCTCCGCATGCCACCGTGACGTCAGCCGGTTGACGGGCCATGAAGGACGGAGCGCAAGGAGTGCAGGTCCAGAGCGCCTCGAACGTCGCTCCCTGCCACTCCTCCATATCGCCGGAGCCCGAGGACCAGCCGTAGATCTTGTACTCTCCCGGTCCCATGCGGGCATGCTCGACGATTTGCCCGCCCTCGAGATAGTGATAGAGCAGCGAGGGAATCGGTCCTTGAACCTCGACGGCTCCGCCGACGAGCCCGACACTCGGCCAGTCTCCTGGGAGTACGGTGGCGCTGAGGTCGTACACGATGCAGCTATCCGTTCGAAACTCGAAGCGCGCCGAGGAAACCGTGCTCCACCGCCCGGGCGTAATGAACCATCGCCCCTCGGTCGTCCCCGACATGTAGATCGCGCCCGGAAAGAATTCGGAAACCTGGAAGGCAAACGCGTCGCAGGAGCCCAAATCGGGTTCGTTCTCGAGATCCGGGTCCACGAGTTCCGGACGGATCCATCGGTTGTAGGGGGAGAAGGGTGGGTTCGGAAAGTCCTCCATGGGCAGATATTCGCCCAACCACCAGACCTCGGCCTGAAGGACGCGACTATCGACCAGGGGAGTCATTTGGGCGTTGGCGATGCCGGTGGTGAGCAGCAGGGGTGGGAACAACGTAAGGAGTCTTGCGTGCCACTTCATGGGTACCGTGGCGAGGCCTAAAACGAGCTTGGACATCGAGTACCCCCCTTGCTTCGTCCCCGGGCGCGAGGTCCGGGCTCCCCGCTTTCCCTCTAAACGCGCAAGCGGAGGCGGAAACGGCTCATGAGGTGGACCGCGCGAGGCGAGAGATTCTGCCGCTAAGGCGTGACTTGGGGGAAAGCGGCAGGGGGTCAGAGATTAGACCCATGGGACTGAATTGTCAGCAGGGAGGCCGCCCTTGGGACTGCGAGTTCGCACTGGGTTACGCTTGAGGAGCCAAATGAAAAGTGCGAACTCTCAGGGTTCACGCTCGCGATAGGAGCCCCGGTGGCGAGAGCCTGACGGGGCTTCGTATTTATAGACGCGGGCGCGAGTTGCCGCCTTGGGTTGCCGCATGGGTCA